>PWPY01000158.1 GCA_003558575.1 Desulfonatronovibrio sp. | reverse complement strand
TGCCCAATGCCCTGCCTCCTGTTCTTGTTTCTGCAACTCTGGGCATAGCAGCTGCTATTCTTACTGAGTCAGCTCTCAGTTTCTTGGGGCTTGGGGTGCAGCCTCCAACACCGAGCTGGGGCAATATCCTTATGGAAGGCAAGGATGTAATGGGCATAGCTCCCTGGCTTTCCATATTTCCCGGGATGAGCATCCTTATCACAGTACTTGGATATAATCTTCTCGGGGAAAGTATCCGGGATATCCTTGATCCCAGGCTGAAGCAAAATTGATAAATCATGATGTATAACCTTTCAGGGTCTGGAAGAGCTGCTTCCTGGTCTGGACAATGTCAGAAAAAGTGGTGAAGATGAGCAGCTCAAGGATGCGTTAGCTGCAAAAGATGTAAAAGTTTTTTCTTTCAGATATGTAATTAGTTTCCATCCAGAAAGTCTTTCTTTCTGGATACTGAAACAGTCGGTTTTCTTTCAGGAAACGAGGAAAAAGAACCATTTCCGGATGAAAACTAATTAATGATACGGATAAGGAATGAGCCTGTTAAAGGTTCAGGGATAGATACTCAATGCTGGAACTATTAAGAATAAAGAATCTTGCTCTTATCGATGATATGGAGCTGGAATTTCATCCAGGCCTTAACGTGCTTACGGGTGAATCAGGGGCAGGCAAGTCTTTTATTTTAAGGGCCCTGGACTTTATCATGGGCGAAAAAATTAAGGCATCCTTAGTCAGGCCGGGCCGGGATAAAGCCCTGGTAGAAGCCATGTTTATCCTTGATGATCAGGAGCTTGTTTTGAGGCGGGAACTTATTGCCGAATCAGGCCGGAGCCGCTTTTATCTGAATGACTGTCTGAGTTCTCAAGACAAGGTCCAAACTTTGAGGGACAAGTTGCTTATCCATACCAGCCAGCATGGTCAGCAGAAACTGCTCAAGCCTGGCTTTCACGGCCTTATTCTGGATTCATTCCTGCCTGATAAAAGATTTGCTGAAAAGCGCAACAAGATTCTTGGGGAATTAAATTCCATCCTGGCTGAAAAAAAATCCACCAAAGAAAAGCTGTCTACCCTGACTGAAAAAAGAGAGTATTTAGAATTTCAGCGTGCTCAAATTGATAAAGTAAAGCCGAGGTCTGGTGAAGAAGAAGAACTTCTTGAGAAACGAGATGAAATCAAAACCAAGTCCCAGCTTGCTGAGTCAGTTCAAAAGTCCTTAGATATTTTGCACAGTCCTGAAATAAGCCTTATGGACTCTTTCTATGAGTTTAAGAGGAATCTTCAGCTTCTGGCTGAAAGTGATCCTTCTTTGTCACACCTTACTCAGGATGTTGAAAACTTTCAGGCCTGGCTCGAAGAGACGGACAGGACATTGAGGTCAGTGGGAACAGGTGCAGACACTCACGAACTGGAATCTATAGAATCCAGGTTGTGGCAATTGGCTCAGCTCAGAAGGAAACTCAACCGAAGTCTTGAGGATATTCTGCTTTTTCAGCAGGAAATTGATGATACAATTTCCTTTGTGGACCAGGGAGAGTTGACCCTGAAACAACTCTCCAAGCAGGAAGAAATACTTAAAAAACAGCTTTTAGAGACTGTGGAAAGATTAGACGCAATGCGCAGTGAGCAGGCAAAAACACTGAAGGTCAAACTTGAAAATGAACTTCGTTTTCTGGGTTTTTCAGAACACATAAGTATTGAATTTGATTTCAGCCCTGATGAAATATATCCGGGCATAATGGAAAATAAACTCAGATTGTTATGGGTTCCCAATCCAGGGCAGCCTCCCCAGCCCTTGGATAAGATTGCATCAGGTGGAGAGCTTTCCAGGTTTTTGCTGGCTTTGGTGGGTCTTAAATCAGAACAGAGTCTGCCTACACTTCTATTTGATGAGGTTGATGCCGGCATTGGCGGAACCATTCTGAACCAGGTGGGGCAAAGGATACAGGACCTGGCAAAGGACCGTCAGGTAATTCTTATCACCCATTGGGCCCAGCTGGCCTGCCTGGCCCAGAAGCATTTTCTGGTACAGAAAAACGTAATTGATCAGGAAACATATACACTTTGCTCCAGTCTCAGCAGGCAGCAGTCCAGAAATGAACTGGCAAGAATGGTTGGAGGAGATAAAGGACTGGAACTGGCAGTGGGATTGAAAAATGAATCACAAAATTGAAAATAAAAAACAGAGATGCCAGAGCCTCAAGGTTCAGACAATAACTTACAGTGGAACAAGGGATTTTGTGCATGTTTATCTTGATCCACCTATCTGGGATTATGTTCCGGGACAGTTTGTTATGTTCAGGCCAGGTTCATGGAGCAATGATCCTGTCTGGCCCAGACCTTTCTCCATCTGTGAAAAAACTGATGATGCTCTCAGGCTTTTCATTCAGGTAGTGGGCAGGGGTACCAAGCTCATCAGTTGCCTGAGGCCTGGAGAAGATGTGGATATATGGGGTCCCCTGGGTAATGGATTCAGTCTGAAAAATGATGAATCTGTCCTTATCCTGGCTGGAGGCATGGGGATTGCCCCTTTTGTAGGCTTATGCAAAACACATAAAAACCCGGGCAATATTAACCTGTTATTTGGACACCGGGCCCCACTGAGCAGTTATCCTTATGATGAGCTGCCAGAAAATATGTCTAAGGAGGCCATGCAGCAAAAGAGCATGGAGGATTTAAATGAATTTCAGCTTGTTTTAAAACAAAAAATTCAGGATTTTGCTTCAAAAGGCAGGATACTAGCCTGCGGCCCTTCATCGTTTCTGAGGGCAATTCAGAAATACTGCCTGGAATATAAGGCGGATGCCTGGCTTTCCTTGGAGAATAAAATGGCCTGCGGTGTTGGTGCCTGCTTAGGGTGTGTTGCAAGGACAACTGATGATGAATACGTTCAGACATGTACCTGTGTGCCGGTGTTCAGCGCTGACAAGGTTTTTTTGTAAGCCAGCATAAATATTATACTGAACAGTTACAATTGAAGTTTTAAAATAAATATTCAACCTGGTATAAAATAATGGATTTTAGAGTAGATTTGGGTGGGCTTAAACTTACCAACCCCATAATGACGGCTTCGGGCACATTTGGTTATGGCCTTGAATTTAAACCCTATGGAAACTTAGAAGAACTCGGTGCCATTGTGGTTAAAGGGCTTTCTCTCAGGCCAAGGCAGGGCAACCCCATGCCCAGAATTGTGGAAACACCCTGCGGAATGCTTAACGCAATAGGTCTTCAGAATATTGGGGTGGAAAAATTTTTACTGGAAAAGTTGCCTTTGCTTCCCTGGAAGACCACTCCAGTAGTGGTCAATCTTTATGCTCAAAGCGCTGAAGAATTTTCTGACCTGACCAGGGTTTTGAGTTCTGAAGAGGGTGTGGGCGCCCTTGAAGTTAATATTTCCTGTCCCAATGTTAAGGAAGGCGGCCTTCAGTTTGGTCAGGACCCTCAGGCTGCATTTAAAGTGGTGAACATGCTTAAAAAGCATGCCGGGTCCAAACCGGTCATTGTAAAGTTGAGCCCCAATGTGGCTGATATAAAAGTGATTGCAAAGACAGTGGAATCTGCCGGAGCAGATATTATATCCTTGATAAACACCATCGGCGGCATGGCTGTGGACATTCACACCAGAAAGCCTTGTATAACCAATGTGTTCGGTGGGCTGTCCGGGCCAGCCATAAAGCCCGTAGCCCTGAAAATGGTTTATGAGGTATGTAAAACAGTCAAGATTCCGGTGATCGGCCTGGGAGGCATTTCCAATACTCAGGACATACTTGAATTTATACTGGTGGGAGCTTCAGCAGTTCAGATAGGGACAGCGAGTTTTACCCGCCCAGACAAGGTTTTCACCCTTGTCAAAGATTTACGGGTGAAGGTCGAAGAATTGGGAATAAAGTCCTGGGATGAATTTCGGGGGAGTCTCCGTCTTGGATGACAGCGATGCTGCAGTCTGTACCAATGAGCTGAACATGTGGGGAATATATGCCTAATTCAAGACTTGAGGAAATCTTATTTTGCATATAATTGCAATTGCTGAGTAACTGTTCACCGGGTTATCAGGGTGCCGGTTTTGCTGGAAGGCAAAGAATGAGGAGAACAGTTACATTGTTTACTATTTACAAGGAGAATATATATGCCCCAGCCTATAAAAGACGCGGCTGCATTATGCAAAACCATAATGCGTAACGGATATGATTCCTATGTAATCAATGCTCCGTTGCAGAAGCGTGCCTTAGATGAAAAAAATCTTGAGGTTGATATTTGTACAGAGCTTAATGCAGAAGGACTATCCAAGCTTTTCCCCAATCTCGAAGAATCAGACTCTCATGACTATATAGGACAACTTAGACAGGGAGACGCTGTCTTTAATTTCTATCCAGCAGATGTAATTGAAAGTTCATATACGGATGGGACTATTGCCAGACTTACGCCAAGACTGGTGAAAAAACTTGAAGCTGTGGGTGACCTCCCACTTTCCTGGGCCTGCCCTTATATTCCCAAAGCCCAGGATGTATATGATGGATTTGAAAAGCTTGATACAGGTCATATCTGTTTTGAAGGCATACCTGACGAAACCCTGAAAAAAGACTACCTTAGAGCCATTAAGGCCCTTCGGTTTTCAGCCAATTACCACCTGCCCATAGAGGGCAATACCTGGTTATCCATTGTCCGGGCCAGCCGCAGGGCGCTGGATTATGTTTCTGTTACCGACATCATGGATGAGTGGCGCAAGGTGGAAGCTGAAAATATGTACAGATTTGCCGAGCTGCTATTTGAGAGCATGATTCTTCATGGAATTATACCTGAACTGGCATCACTAACCAGGGTCAAACAGATCAAAAACCAGGATAATGGAGAAGAAACCGTATGGGGCCATACTATTGAAACCATGCGGCGTTATCCTGAAGAACTGCCATATGACTGGTATGGAACTTTGGCCTTCCTTTTTCATGATGTGGGCAAGTTGTTCGCTGGAGAATACTTTGAGGACAAGATTACATTTTATCAGCACCACCGCATTGGAAGCAAAGTAACCCGAAAGATTCTTAAGCGACTCAGGTTCAACACCGATGAAGTTGACCTTGTCTGTCACTTAGTGCGTAATCACATGCGTTTTCATTTTATGCTCACAGACAGGGGGATTAGAAGGTTCAAGGCCTTGGATGAATATCCACGCCTCATTGAGATGGCCAGGGCAGACATAAAAGCCAGAAACGGCAGTTATAAAGAGTTCAACCATAATATGAAAATGCTGGACCGTGCCGATCTTTCAGAAGATATGCTTGAACCACTCCTTAATGGTCATGAAATAATGGATTTTACAGGGATCAAGCCCGGTCCTGCTGTAGGATTGATTCGTGATGCACTGTTAGAAGCCCAGGTTTCAGGAGATGTATCCTCTGTTCCCGAAGCCATTGAGTTTATTACACGTTATCAGGAAAGGGAGAAGATTCAATAAAAAGCATTCTGGATCTTGATTTTGAAGGAGCAGGAAAGGTTTTTGAATCCATGGATGAACCTGCTTACAGGGCAAGGCAGGTTTTAAAATGGGTCTGGGGCAAGGAGATTTGTGATTTTGATCTCATGACCAATGTTTCCAAGGCACTTCGAGCAAAGCTTGCCGAGACGTACAGTTTTAACCTGCCTGAGGTTAGAAAAGCAGAGCAGAGTTCAGACGGAACTATCAAGTTTCTTATGAGCATGGCTGATCAAAAGACTGCTGAAAGCGTGCTCATCCCGGCTGAAGATCACTATACTCAGTGCGTATCCACCCAGATAGGCTGCCCCATGGGATGCCTTTTCTGCAGCACCGGCAGGATGGGTTTTGACAGGAACCTGTCCAGTGGTGAAATTGCGGGTCAGATACTTTCGGCAAGGAAATATCTCAGGGAGAATAATTATCCTCTTCCTCTGAATAACCTGGTGCTCATGGGTATGGGCGAACCATTGCTTAATTGGGAGCAGGTCAAAAAGGCCTTAAGTATTTTCAGGGACCCAGATGGTCTGAATTTTTCAAGGCGTAAAATCACTCTTTCCACAGTAGGAGTGAAAAAAAGCCTGAGGGAGCTGGGAGAATCCAATCTTGTTTTTCTCGCTGTTTCCCTGCACGCGCCTAATCAAGGGCTTCGCAGGTCCATCATGCCGGGGGCTGCATCCTATGAATTTAATGAGCTGATTTCTGATCTGGAAAAATATCCTCTGGCCCATAGAGACAGGGTAACCATTGAGTATGTCATGCTTAAGGGAATAAATGACTCTTTAAGCCATGCCAGGGAGTTGGTGAAGGTCTTGTCCAAGGTTAAATGCAAGATTAATCTTCTAAGATATAATCCAGACCATAGTTCTGACTTTAAATGTTCGTCAGAGGAAAATATCTTTGTTTTCCAGGATTTTCTCAGATCACGAGGGTTTACAGTAATGCTTCGCAAAAGTATGGGAGCGGATATTCATGCTGCCTGCGGGCAGCTTAAATCAGCAGCAACAGAAAACTAATCAGGATGCAGCCTGCCCTCGTAGCATGGTGAAGAGTTACTAATTGTTTACCATCAAAAATTAAGGAGATATTGTTTTGAAACCGGATTTTGCCAAAGGAAATGGCTTGTTGCCTGCAATTGTTCAGGAACACGACACAGGAGAGGTTCTCATGCTGGCTTATGTTAATGAAGAAGCCTGGGAAAAAACACTGGAAACACAGGAAGCCCATTATTTCAGCCGTAGCAGAAATTGTATCTGGCATAAGGGAGGTACTTCCGGCCATGTCCAGAAGGTTAAAGAAATCAGGGTTGACTGTGATCATGATACTATTTTGTATAAAGTAGAGCAGATAGGCGGAGCAGCCTGTCATAAGGGTTATAAGAGCTGTTTTTTCAGCCGCATAGAGGATGGTGATATTAAAGTGTGTGAAAAAATGATTTTCGATCCCAGGGAGGTTTATAAATAAATGAACAACAATAATGTATTAAAGCTTGGAATTCCCAAAGGTTCTCTGCAGGAAGCAACCATGCGTCTGTTTTCCAGGGCTGGCTGGAAAATAAAGCCTCATCACCGCAACTATTTTCCAGAAGTCAATGATTCTGAACTGATATGTTCTTTATGCAGGGCCCAGGAAATATCAAGATATGTGGAAAATGAAACCATGGATGCCGGACTAACAGGAAAAGACTGGATCATGGAAAACGAGTCTGAAGTAGTTGTGGTTTCTGACCTGGTGTACTCCAAGGTCAGCAATCGTCCTGCAAGATGGGTTCTGGCGGTTGCCGGTGACTCCCCTTACAAGAGGCCTGAAGATCTGGCAGGTAAAAAAGTTGCTACTGAGTTGAAGAATTTTACATACAACTATTTTAAAAATGCCGGGATTGAGGTTGATGTTGAATTTTCATGGGGTGCAACCGAAGCCAAAGTAGTTGAGGGTTTAGCAGACGGCATTGTAGAGGTTACTGAAACAGGAACCACGATCAAGGCTCATGGTCTGAGGATTATAGCAGATCTTTTGCAGACCAATACTCAGTTTATTGCAAACAAAAAGGCCTGGGAAGACCCATGGAAGCGTAAAAAGATTGAGACCATCAACACTCTCCTTCACGGCGCGCTTAGAGCGGACAGGCTTGTGGGGCTGAAGATGAACGTCCCTCAGGATAAAATGAAAGCCCTGATGGACCTTTTGCCCAGTATGACGGCTCCTACAGTTGCCAACCTGTATAATACAGACTGGCTGTCTGTAGAAATAGTGGTAGAAGAAGATCAGGTGCGCGATCTTGTTCCTCAGCTGCAGGCCCGAGGCGCGGAAGCCATTATCGAATATTCCTTAAACAAAGTGATATAAAGTCTGCCAATGCGCATTGCCCTGCTTTTTTCCCTTATCCTGGTTTTGAGTGCGTGTGCTCACAGTCCTTCTAAGGATACAGAAGTCCCAATGGAACAGGTTGAGATACGCCTGGACCTCGCCGAAAGATATCTTTGGGACGATGAACCAAGGATGGCTCTGGAGCAGCTTCGCATTATTGAGGGAGCTGCAACAGATAATCAGAGGCTGCATTTTGTTTTTGGTTTGGCCTATACTGTCCTTGACGACCTGCCAAAAGCTGCTGCTTCTTATAGACAGTCTTTGGAAATAAATCCCAGTTCTGGAGAGGCATGGAACAATTTAGGGCAGGTGAGACAGGCCATGGGTCAGTTTGAAGAAGCAAAGCAGGCCTATGAAATGGCCCTGCAGCAGGGAGATTATATGACCCCTGAGTTTGCAGCTTTTAATCTGGCCTCTCTTTATGCAGCACAGGGTCAATGGGATCAGGCTTTAGACTGGTCCAGCACAGGGATTGAAAAAAACAGACGATACATTCCCCTTTATGAGCAGTCGGCTGAATTTTTCAGAACAACTGAAAGGTATCAGGAGGCAGCAAAAATCCTGGAAGCTGGCGTAGAAGCAAGGCCTGACAATATAAGACTGAAACTGATGCTGGCGGAGGAGTTGCTGAGTATCGGCAGGGAACAGGATGCCAAGAAATGGTTCAACCGGATAATCCAGCGTGATCCACAATCAGAAGAAGGTCGAACAGCCCAGCATTATCTGGAGATACTCAG
>PWPY01000309.1 GCA_003558575.1 Desulfonatronovibrio sp. | reverse complement strand
GATGCATGCTGAACACACTTCGCAGTGACTTGATGGGCTTACCATCCCAGTCAGCTGTTCCGTTGTATGCCTGCCAGTTTCTGTCTGACTGAGCTACGCCAAAGTCAAAAGCGCCACGTTCAAGGGCATTGATATTGAATACTGAACCGCCTGTGGGACGCCCGATAAAGTTATATTTACCACCTTCGTGTTTATTCATGATGTTGCTGATCTGCAGGGCAACCTGGTAATAAACACCAGTGATGGAAGCTCCACCGAACAAGATATCCTGTTTAGCCTGAGCCTGTGGAGCGGACATTGCCAATCCCATAATGACCGCCAGAGTGATAAAAATTTTTTTCCCAAACATAACCATACCTCCTGAAATAATATTGTGTTTAATTGTTGATTTAACTTAACTATCCATTACCGTATCATATGATTATGCCCTAAGTTATGTTTTTTTGTCAAACTTTTATACGTTTTTTTTTGCTTGGCTTGAATTAGTATCAGACCACTGGATGGACTTCCAGTATCCAGGTTGCTATCCCAAAGTAAATTAGAATTCCGCCAACGTCAGCAATGGAAGTTATCAGAGGAGCACTTGCAGTGGCAGGATCCATCTTTAATTTGGTTAACAGAAAAGGTAGAAGACAACCCACAAGACTGCCAAAAAGGACAACAGCCATCATGGTTAAGGCTACCACAACAGCAACTTCAGGGCCAGCTCTGAATATTCCAATGAAAGATACAGCCAGGGCCATGCCAACACCAAGGAACATGGCTATTCCCACTTCACGTCCCAGCAGCCTGAGCCCGTCTTTGGCCTGGACATCTCCAGTGGCAATTGCCCTGACCATAAGGGTTGCGGACTGAGCTCCTGCATTACCTCCGCTGGCAATGAGAAGTGGCAGGAAAAATACCAAGGCAACCACTGCCTGAATAGTATCCTCAAAAAAAGCAATACCTGCGCCGGACAAGAGGTTTACGAAAACAAGGGCGAGAAGCCAGGGTAAACGTTTTTGAATAAGTAACCACGGGCTGACCTGGAGAAAGTTAATTCCGGTTATGCTTTCGCCGTGTCCGGAGATGGAGCCCATTTTGTGGAAGTCCTCGGTGGCTTCCTCTTCGATAATGTCATGTACATCATCAAAAGTAACAATTCCTACGAGTTTATCATTTCCATTGATGATGGGCATGGCCATTAAGTCATATTTTGCCATGGTGTCGGCAATATCTTCTGCCTCATCCTCAGCTTTGCCGAAGATAGGCTTAGGATTCATGATTTCTTTGACTTTTACTCCAGGTGAAGCAACCAGAAGTTCTCTAAGTGAAACTACTCCGAGAAGTTGCCTGTTTTCATTGATTACAAATGACTGGTAGATTGTTTCTTTGTCTGGGGCTTCCATGCGAAGCTTTTCAATGGCCTCTTTTGCTGTAATATCAGGTTGCAGAGCACAATAATCTGAAGTCATAACAGAACCTGCAGTATCTTCAGGATAAGAAGAGAGCTTTCTGATGTCTTCTCGTTCTGCCTGGGCCAGGGCAGGTAAAATTTCTTCCTGCTGTTCAGGTGTAAGCCTGTTAAAAAGGTCGGCGCGTTCATCGTGAGACATGGCGCTGACTATCTTGGCAAGCTCCTTTCTGCCGAGGATCTTAGCCATTTTTGCTTCAAAGCCTGCAGGAAGATAGTTAAAAATCTTAGTCTGATCTTCTATCTTGAACAGTTTAATGAATGCACAGGCCTTTTCCGGAGAAAAGAATTCAAGAACATGGGCTGCATCAGCAGGGTGCAGGCGCATGAAAAAATCACGAATCAGTTCGTAACTGCCCGAGTCAAAATATTGGTCTAATTTACCTATGAGAAGCTTGCGACTGGAGTTGTCGCCGGAAAGAGCTGCATTGAGGAAGTCTTGTTCTTCAAGGAGGATTTTGTCGGTCATGATCTGTCTCCTTTGCCTGGCAGGTGCAGCGGCAAAAGGGGACCAGATCAACTTTAAGTCAGAATTGGATCAGTCTCGCAAGCCAGCCACACAGGCAGACAGGTTAAGGCACCAAATAAAAAAAGTGAGCGAAAGTTTTGAATATTTTCTGTAAAACTACTACTCGGAAGGTCCATTTCTTTTATCAAACCTCGTATAAAGATTATGGAAAAATTTTGCTATCTGCTTATGTAAAACATTTGATTGTATAGTTTAAAAAGCATTTTGATGTCAACAAAAGTTTTGCAGACATCAGTACATATTCAGTGAATGTAGCAGCCCCGCAGTCTATTTGAAATTAGTCCGCACAATCAGCAACAGTGCTTTATCATAGCTAAGCAAATGTTGAAAATCGAAAAAACAATAGCTTGAACGGTCTAATCTGACCTGGCCAGGTTATGCTTTTTATTTACTTTTAGTTGATTTTGAATCTTTTTTCTTTGGGGCTGGTTGTGAAGGCTTGGGAACAAGTTTTATCTGTGGAACAAGGATCTTGCTTACTACCAGCACTTCTTCCACATCCTGCAGAATCTCCCAGCCGGGGTTCTGCTGGTCAAAAGACTCTGGTGCTTCAACAATACTTCCGTCGTTTTTTTTGAAAAGATACATTTTTCCTCTCCTTATTTTGAATCCGGCAAATGATTTAACCAAATGGCCCTGGCTTATATATTCTGCAAGTTGTTCCGGGGTAAAAGCTTCGCACGGAAATTTTTTGCAGGTCCTTACGCATCTTGCCGGAGTCGTATAATAGCTTCCTGACAATTTATGCTGAACCGGGCAATAAATGTTTCTATACATAAATCAGGTAGTCCCTGAAGTTATTTTTTTTTGATCCTGAGACCTGGCAATGCAACTACTCACCCACAAGAACCTCAACATTACCTTTTTGAATGGTTTTTCCTTTGTACTTTATCTGTGGCCTGATGACTTTGGATATGATTTGTTCTCCAGGTAAAAGTTCATGGGTTAGAAAGAATTCTGCCTGGACCTCCATGTCTTCATGATATGGCTTATTCTCCAGATCAATTAGTTCGTATCCCTTTTCTTTGAATGCAGCCCACATTCTTCTGAGTGAAGCCTTAAGCTGTTCAAAAGCTTGAGAGTCATCAGAAAGCTCTTTCTTGCGTTTCATTACTTTGAGTATCTCTTCTCCCAGGATCAGGGCCAGACTATGATCGATACTTTGATCCGTATCCTGAGTAGAAGCATCCCGGGTTTTTTGAGGATCAGGGATCAATGGAATCTGTTTTTCCAGAAGCTCCACAAGCCTTGTGTCTATGACGGCTCCCTGCTCGCTGATTTTTTCACGCATTTCTTCCATGGTTTGGGAAGTGATATTTCTGCTTTTTTTTGTTTTCATAAAAGCGAGTATGCCAAGGATAATTCCTGCAAAGGCCAAAATTCCTGTGCCAAGAATGGCTATTCCTATGTATTGCTCTTTTTGTCTAATGGTTTCTTCAATTATTTGGATTCTTTCCTGAGACATATTTAAGCTTTCCATTATGTCCTGGTCCCAGGAGTCAATCTCAAGGGATAATTCCGTTACTTTCTCTCTCAGATTTTCTTGAGTTTGCTCAATTATTTTTTCCTGATCTTCAAGAATCTGTTCAATCTTTTGCGATAATTGCGTGGTTATATCTTCTAAGCGGGAAAAATCAGATGATGTCTCAGAGATTCGTCCTTCAATGGATTCTAAAGTGCTAATTTTTGAATCCTGACTTTGAATCCGGGATGAAATTTCTGATATCTTCTGGTCAAGTTCATTTATGCTGTTTTCAAGCTGTGCCTGGATTTTCTGGGGAAAATCCTTTTTAAATGAGTCGAAATCATCAAGTTCCTGTTCAAGTCTTCTCAGGTTCGAGCTTAATTTACTACCCTGTTCCTGGTTAAGACTGGCTATGTTTTTGATTGCATCAATTTCAGAGTTCAAGATTTCAAGATATTCTCTGATCAGAGTCAGTTCCTGTGAGTGCATGCTCTCCATTTCAGACAGGTTTTCAGTGATTGTTTGCCTCAAGGTTGCCAGATCTTCTTCAATCCTCATGATTCTTGATGTCTGCTGGTCTCTTAGTCCAGCTTCACGCCTTGCCATTTCGTCCATGCTCTGAGTGAGCTCCTGGATTTTTTCATGAGTATCCCGGGAGTCTGAATTCTCTGCAGATAATGTTGAGAACTGGCACAGTATAAGGACCAAAGTAACCATAGCTATATAGTAGGGTTTCATTTAAAACTCTCTTGTGAGGAAAATAATTGCTTTCATGTTCCAGATTTATCCTGAGCCCTGATTTATTTTATCAGGCTGATGATGGCTTTTTCACGCTGTCATGCTGATGCCACTACCATAAATGGTTATTTCAGTAAAAGAGAAGGTTTGCCGACAGAAAAATTTTATCGACATTATAAAACAATTGCTATTGCAGCACCAGAAGTTTATAGTATTTGGCTATTTTGTAATGATATATATGTAAGTCTGAAGATTAAGCCTATTCCGTGCTGAATGTGCTTGGTTCATAAACAATTAAACTCAATGGGCGCAAATGAAAAATTTAGAAAAGAATGAACTGATTCGCAATATTGCTATTATTGCTCATGTCGACCATGGCAAAACTACTCTTGTGGATGCCATGTTTAAGCAAAGTGGAGTGTTTCGAGAAGGGCTTGAGGTTGAGGATAGAATCATGGATTCCATGGATCTGGAAAGGGAAAGGGGAATTACCATTGCTGCCAAAAATTGTGCTGTAATGTGGAATGGAGTAAAAATTAATATCATTGATACTCCAGGCCATGCTGATTTTGGAGGAGAAGTAGAACGTTCTTTGTCCATGGCTGATGGTGCTGTTCTGCTGGTGGATGCTTCAGAAGGTCCTCTGCCTCAAACCAGGTTTGTTTTAAAAAAGACCCTTGAAGCTGGATTAAAAATTATAGTGCTCATCAATAAGATTGACCGCAAAGACGCACGAGTAACTGAAGTCCTTGATGAAGTTTATGATCTTTTCATTGACCTTGACGCCACTGAAGATCAATTGGATTTTCCGGTAATTTACGCAGTTGCGGTCAATGGAATTGCCAAAGGTTCTCTTGAAGAAGAAAGTGAAAATCTTAATATTCTTTTTGATACAGTAATTGAAAATATTCCAGGTCCTTCTTTTGATCCTGAAAAACCTTTTCAGATGCTTGTTTCTGATCTGGGTTACTCTGATTATATGGGCAGGCTTGCAGTAGGGAAAGTGTTTAATGGTAAGGCGAGACAAAGTGATCAACTTGTACGGATAGGTCCTGAAGACAAGCATGATCTGTTAAGGGTTACCAAGCTTCAGACTTACGTTGGACTGGAACTTAAAGAAATTGAAGAGGTCTTACCTGGAGATATTGCAGTAATTTCAGGAATTGATGACGTTCATATCGGCGATACCATCTGCACAAAAGACAGCCCTGTTCCTTTGAAAAGGATAACTGTGGATGAACCTACAGTGGCCATGAAGTTTTCCATCAATACTTCTCCTTTATCCGGTAAAGAGGGAAAAAATGTCCAGTCCAGAAAGATATGGGAAAGACTTGTCAAGGAAACACTTAGCAATGTTGCCATTCACGTTGAGGAGACAAATGACAGGGACAGTTTCTTGGTCAAGGGGCGGGGGGAGTTTCAAATGGCAATACTTATTGAAACCATGCGCCGGGAAAACTACGAACTTAGTGTGGGACGTCCGCAGGTAATTTTTAAGACTGTTAATGGAAAAAAACATGAACCAATTGAACATCTGTTTATTGATTGTGATGAAGCCTTTATGGGAGTTGTCACTGAAAAATTGTCTTTTAGAAAGGGCAGAATGCTTAACCTGGTCAATCATGATTCCGGACGTATCAGGATAGAATTTTCAATTCCTGCCAGGGGACTGATAGGTTACAGAGATGAATTCCTTACAGACACCAGAGGAACAGGAATAATGAATTCATATTTTATTGGTTATCAGGAATTTCGTGGTGAATTTTCTTCAAGATTCATGGGATCCTTAGTGGCTGATCGAGCTGGAAGTGCTGTGCCTTATGCCCTTTCAAATCTCAAGGCCAGAGGAAATCTGTTTATTTCACCTGGTGAACCTGTATATGAGGGAATGATTATTGGGGAGCATAACCGGGAAAATGATCTTAACGTAAATGTCTGTAAAGAAAAAAAATTAAGCAATGTCAGGGCATCTGGTAAGGATGATGCTATTGTTTTGTCGCCTGTATTGCCCATGACCCTTGAGCGGGCTCTTCATTTCATCCGGGAAGATGAGCTGGTAGAGATTACTCCAAAATCCATAAGACTCAGAAAAGTAGAATTGTCCGCCAGCAAAAGGCACAGCTCAAGGCCAAAGGAATAGCTTGACAGAGATTTGCGACGATTCATTTCTTTTGGGTACAGCAAAAACTTTCTCAACACGCTGTTGAGCATGTATTATGGTTGTTCTTCAGGAAATATTATCCATTACCCTGACTGCTTCTCCGTGGCTTCTTATTGGTCTGCTGGCTTCAGGCTTGATTAAGGCTCTAATTCCCAATGCTTTACTGCAGCGCTGGATGAGTGGGAACGGAATAAAAGCTGTTTCTAAGGCATCAGTAATTGGAGCTCCCCTGCCGCTATGTTCTTGCGGGGCTATTCCTGCAGCCATAACAATTTATCGTAAAGGAGCTGGAAGAGGCCCAACTGTTGCTTTTATGATTGGTACGCCCGGGATAGGAATGGATTCCATTCTTATAACCTATGCTCTTTTGGGGCCTTTTATGACAGTGAGCAGAGCTGTGGGTGCAGTAGTTACAGCTGTTAATACCGGGCTTCTTGTGGCCTTGACCAAATCAGATTCAAATATTTTACTGGATACTCAATCTGATTGTTCGGGCCATTGTCAATCAGGCACATGCTCTTCTGACATTGATGATTTTTCAGATGATAAAATCAGTTCATGGCAGTCACGGGTTATTGACAGTATGCGCTATGTGTTTGGGGAGCTTCTCCATGACATTGGTCGCTGGATACTGATCGGCTTAGTTGTTGCCGGATTTTTAATGGCCTATGTTACTCCTGAGCATCTGGCAGTTTACAGCAGTGGCATTTGGCCCATGCTGTTAATGGCAGTAGTGGGTATACCCATTTATCTCTGTGCAACTGCAGCCACTCCCATAGGAGCCGGTTTTATTAACAGCAGGTGTATCTCCTGGTGCAGTCCTTATTTTCCTGCTTGCAGGGCCTATTACAAGCATGGCAACTCTGGAGGTCCTGCGGCGGGAAATGGGCAACACTGCCTTGCTTTGTTACCTTGCAGGAATTGTTTTGACTGCAATAGGCATGGGTTTGATTATTGATCAGGTTGTAACTTTCTGGAGCATTGACGTGTCAGCACAATTAGGGGCTGCAAAAGAAGTACTGCCACAATGGCTTGAATGGGCGGCACTTATCCTGCTTGTGTTTGTTTCTCTTCCAATGGTCCGAAAAATTATTTTGGCAGGACGGTTCTCATAGTTTTCTATCATTGTAAGAAATAATTTTCTGGAGAAAAGATGAAAAGAATTATTGTATCTTTACTGGCTGGGTTAGTACTTTTTCCATCCATGCTCATGGCAGGTCTGCAGGAAGAGGACCTTCTGAATAATGTACACAAAAGATTTCAGAGTATAGTGGCTGAAAGAGGAGGGGAACCTGATTCAATCAGCAGACAGGGCATGACTATTGAGAAAAAAATTCCGTTTGATGTAAAAGTCAGCGGAAAAGCACTGACCATGTTTGCAGTAAAAATTTCTTTGACAGATGCAGCTACCGGACAGAAGCAGAATGTGAGCCTGATCGTAGATGAAACAGGAAGTGTGCAGCTTGATGGTGCCTTTGCTGAGTTGAGTACAGGATTGTCTTTGCATCAAGACGCATTGGACCAACTGGAAAGAATAGAAGGTGACCCTGGTGTGGGGGATCTCCTCTTGAGAGGTTCAGGTGATGCTCAGGTTCTTTTTTTAAGCGATCCTTTCTGTCCTTATTGCCGACACGGCTATACCTACCTTCTGGACCAGAAGGATAAAATTGACCAGTTGAAGATTGCTCATTTTCCCATTAACCCCAATTCCGGGGCGCTTGCCCTGACCTTTCTCATGATGGAATTTAAAGGTCAGGATAATTATCTCGATGTAGTGGATTTTGCGTACATGATAGAAATGGATGATATTTCCGGCAACAGGGATTATCAGGTCATCAGTATGTTCAACCAGGAATTTGGGGTTTTTGAAGATGAACCGGAAAAAGTGTTTGCTTACCTGGAAGACAGACATTTGGATCTTCTTACAGAAGAAATGGAAAAGATGCAGGGTCTGGGTCTGACAGGTACGCCGGTCTTTATAGTAAACGGGGTTATGGTTAATGGTTTTAACAAAGTTAGAATTAATCAGCTTCTTGAGAAGTAATTGGTTTTTAACAATGCGCAAGATAAAGGAAAGCCCGCCTGGAAATTTTTATTTCAGGCGGGCTTTCTTTATGTACGGTTTTTAAGAGTTGTTTATTAATACTCCAGATCCTGATGATGAATGGTCTCTAATATTTCTTTGTAGTCATCAAACCAGTAAGCCTTGGGATTGCGTTTACAGATGAATACCTTGCCACTGTCATAGGGATCAGCTGCCCGGTGGATTC
>PWPY01000181.1 GCA_003558575.1 Desulfonatronovibrio sp. | reverse complement strand
TCGACTACATTCTGTACACTATGACCATGGCCCGTACCCAGGTTGAAGAAGTCGCTTTTGTTGTGAGCCTGCATGTATTCAAGGGCCAGGATATGGGCTCTGGAAAGATCGGTTACATGTATGTAATCTCTGACTGCAGTTCCATCAGCAGTAGGGTAATCGTGACCAAAGATGCTGAGTTTTTTCTTAAGTTTAAGCGCCGCCATGATAGCCAGGGGAATGAGATGGGTTTCAGGATCGTGATCTTCTCCCACCAGACATTCAGGGTCAGCCCCTGCAGCATTGAAATAACGCAGCGAGATGTTTTTAATACCGTATGCAGTGTCAAAGTCCTTCATGATTTGTTCAATCATAAGTTTACTTTGACCGTAAGGATTTATGGGCGATTGGGGATGATTTTCAGGAATGGGAACTTCCAAAGGATTACCGTAAGTTGCGCATGTGCTGGAAAAGACGACATGTCTGCAGTCATGTTTTTGCATGGCTTCAAGAAGGGCAAGGCTGCCCGCGACGTTGTTGCGATAATATTTTGCCGGATTCGTTACTGATTCTCCTACATAGGCAAAAGCGGCAAAGTGGATTACAGCCCTGGGTTTGAAATCTGCAAATATTTTATCCAGAATTTTCGGATTATTGATATCTCCTTTGACAAGAGGACCCCATTTTACTGCCCATTCATGGCCATAGACCATATTGTCCAAAGTTATTGGGGTGTAACCGCTATTTTTGAGTTCTTTACAGGTATGGCTGCCAATATATCCGGCTCCGCCTGTGACCAGTATGTTTTTGTTTTGATTCATATGTTTTCCGGAAGATGTCTGCTTTATGTTGTTTAGCCTATCTTGATCTCTACCTTGCCGGGTGAGTAGCCCTTGAGTTCAGAGAGCATCCCCTGGATGGACTTGCAGATTACACGTTCCACAAAAGGATTCATGCCCAGGGGCTGACCGTTAATTTGAATTTCCATGCTTGATTTTCTGGCCAAGCAGGATGTCTGGGCAACCTTGCCGGACACAATCTTTTCTGCCAACTCCCTGCAGGTTTCATGTCCACAAGACCCGCAGTCAAGGCCTGGAAGTATAAAGCCCTTAGACAAGACCAGGTCTGCAAGATCTTTTATATTATCAACATGAGGCAGATGGTCGGTCTTGATCTTGCCCCATGTAGCAAGAGTCAGTCCATTATCAAGTTCCTTCAGTTCTGAAGGGTCTCTGAGAATAACTATCCTGGGAAGCCATCCCAGATTTTTTCCACCTTCAGTAAGAAGCACTTCTCCCTGCATAAGGGGCAAAAGATCTGGAAGATATTTTTTTTCGTTCCAGAGAAACATGGTTTCATGTTCAGTAAGAGTCGCCATGTCCTTAGATACGGCCCCTATTCTGGCGCTGTCCGTTTTTTCTTTGTCTAAGGAGTGATGGGAAAATTTGGCTGAAGAAACCTTGATCTGTCTTTGTTTTAATTCGTGGATCAACTCCAGCATGAGGGTGGTTTTTCCGCTTTTCTTATAGCCGATGATTGATAAAGCCTTATTCATTTCAACTCTCACACAAGTGGTTTGGGATGATAAAAATTAGCGGGAGAATGTCTGCCATGATGGATAGTTATTATTGACATTCTCTAATGCTTGGACTAACATAATTAGGTTTATTAAGCGGATTAAAACAGTTAAAGTTTCTGGTACTATTGAGACCAGTCTCTGTCCAGTGTTAAATGCTTTCAGTCCAAGTTAAGAGTTTAGCAGGTTGTTGAAAATCTCCCAATTGCTGTGTCGCTACAAAAAGTTCAAACTCTTACGTATGCATAGATACGCCGCGACCTTGAACTTTTTTTGCTCCTTGCACTTGGAATTTTTGAACAACCTGCCTAATAAGGACTTTTTCAACACGCTGTTAGATAACACTTAACATCCCGGCCCAAATCTTCCAAGTGTGTTTGGAGTTTTTGTGTCTGTTTAATATGGACTTTTTCAACAATATGTTAAACCTAAAAGTATTAAAATGAGTAAAGTTAACCGGATAAAAGGTTTTGCTGATTTGTTTCCTCCGGAAAGTACAGCTTATGTGTTCATGGAAGAAACTGCCAGAGATGTTTTTTCCAGATATGGTTATCAGGAAATCAGGATCCCTGTCTTAGAGCAGACAGAGATTTTTGCCCGCTCCATTGGTCAGGAGACAGATGTGGTGCAGAAAGAAATGTATACTTTTCCTGATAGAAAAGGGCGAAGTATGACTTTAAGGCCTGAAGCTACAGCGGGTGTGGTCAGATCTTATATTGACAGCCCCATGTCAGGATCAGGAACTTCCTGCAAACTGTTCACCTTTGGCCCAATGTTCAGGTACGAACGCCCTCAGAAAGGTCGCATGCGTCAGTTTCATCAGGTCAATGCTGAAATATTGGGAGAGGATTCTCCCTGGTGTGATGCTGAAGTTATTATCATGCTTGAGACTTATCTTAAAGCTCTGGGCCTTAAAAAATTAGATATTGAATTGAATTCTCTTGGCTGTTCCCAGTGTCGCCCGGATTTTCACGCCTCTTTAAAAGCCCACCTTAAAAAGCTGGATCAGGATAATCTATGCTCAGACTGCCAGAGAAGAGTTGATACGAACCCCCTGAGGGTCCTTGACTGCAAAGTTCCAGCGTGCAGGGAAATGGTTAGTGATGCTCCGAGAATCAATAAGAGTCTTTGCCCTGAATGCGAGTCTCATTTTGCAAAGGTGGTCAGCATGCTCAGTCAGGCAGGGCTTAAATACAGGCTGAATCCCAACTTAGTGCGTGGACTTGATTACTATCAGAGAACCACTTTTGAGGTTGTTTCCCACGACATCGGCGCTCAAAGTTCAGTTGCTGGCGGTGGAAGATATGATGGTCTTGTCAAAGCTCTTGGGGGGTCAGATGTCGCGGGCATTGGTTTTGCGTGCGGTATGGAGAGGCTTGCCCTGATTTTAGAGGGCATTCAGGAACGACCAAAAGATTTTTATCTCGCTGTTCTTCATGAAGATGCCATGGACAAGGCTCTTTTCATGGCTCAAAATTTGAGGGAAAAGGGATTTTCCGGTGAAATGGGCTTTCAGGTCAGAAGTGTTAAAGCTCAACTTAGACAGGCAAATAAGCTAAGAGTTAAAACCTGTTTGCTCCTGGGCGTTGATGAGTTGACCAAAGGTGAGGTTCAGGTCAAAGATATGGCAACTGGAGTCCAAAGAGGTGTGAGCCAGGATGATGTTGAACAGGCTTTGGGTTTGAATATGAAAGGAAAAAACAATAACTATCTAAGGAACGGATAAATGCAGGAATCAAGAAGCGAGTTGCAGATAAAGCCTCTGGGCTGGTGGGTAAGAAGTCACCATTGTAATGAACTTACTCTGGAAAATGAAGGTCAGAATGTATGCCTTATGGGATGGGTACAATACAGACGTGATCATGGCGGTCTAATATTTATTGACTTAAGGGACAGACACGGTCTGACCCAGGTGGTATTCACTCCAGATGCCAGCGCTCAAGCCCTTGAAGAGGCCCATGGTCTTCGTTCTGAGTATGTAATGGCTCTTAAAGGTGTTGTCAGGAACAGGCCAAAGGATATGATTAATCCTAATTTAAAAACAGGAGAGATTGAAGTTGAAGTCACTGAGTTCAGGCTGCTTAATCGTTCCAAAACACCTCCATTTATAATAGAAGACAGGGTGGACGTGGCAGAAAGCCTCAGGCTTAAGTATCGTTATCTTGATCTTCGCAGGCCTGCCATTGCCAATAATCTTGTTTTCAGAAGCCAGGCAGTTCAGAACATTAGAAATTTTCTCCATGAAAATGATTTTGTAGAAATTGAAACCCCCATCCTTACAAAAAGCACTCCAGAAGGGGCCAGAGATTTTCTTGTTCCAAGCAGACCTAATCAGGGGCAGTTTTATGCATTGCCCCAGTCTCCCCAGCTTTTCAAGCAACTGCTCATGTGTTCAGGTTTTGACCGCTACTATCAGGTAGTTAAATGCTTTCGAGATGAAGACCTGCGGGCTGACAGGCAGCCAGAGTTTACTCAGGTGGATCTGGAAATGTCCTTTGTAGATGAAGAAGGTGTCATGTCCATGGCCGAAGGCCTTATTGCTGACCTGTTTAAAAATGTTTCAGGCCAGGAGTTGGAAACTCCTTTTACCAGAATCAGTTATGCCCAGGCCATTGCAGATTATGGTCTTGATAAACCTGATATTCGTTTTGATCTGAAGTTGAAGGATGTCACCCACCTGGTAAATGGATCTGATTTTCGTCTCTTTGCTGAGGCAGAACTGGTCAAGGCCATGGCAGTTCCGGGTGGAAGCGTTTTATCGCGCAAGGAGATCGATGACTTTACCGATTTTGTTAAGGTGTATGGTGCCAAAGGGCTTGCCTGGATAAAGATCAAGGAAGATGAGTGGCAGTCTCCCATAGCCAAGTTCCTGAGTCAGGAGGAGCGCACAGCCCTGACAGCTGAACTGGAACTGCAGGTGGGAGATATTGTTTTCTTTCAGGCAGGTGCTGCTGACATGGTCAATACTGCTCTGGGCTATCTCAGGGTAAAACTTGGTGAAAGATTTGATCTAATTCCCCAGGATGTATTTGCTCCTTTATGGGTTACTGATTTTCCTCTTTTTGAATGGGATGAAGAAGAAAAACGGTGGGTGGCCAGACATCATCCTTTTACCTCTCCAAAAGATGGGCATTTTGAACTTATGCAAACCAGTCCCGGCCAGGCCCTGGCCAGGGCATATGATCTTGTCCTCAATGGAAATGAGGTAGGTGGCGGATCAATTCGTATCCACAACAGTGATGATCAGGAAAAGATGTTTTCAGTCCTGGGTATTGATGAAAATGAAGCCAAAAGCAAATTTGGATTCCTTTTGCAGGCCTTAGAATATGGCGCTCCCCCTCATGGAGGTCTTGCCTTTGGATTGGACAGACTTATCATGCTTATGACCAAATCATCATCCATCAGGGATGTAATAGCTTTCCCCAAAACCCAGAAAGCTTCGTGTGTAATGACGGAAGCACCTTCTGAAGTTTCCCTTAAGCAGCTTAGAGAGCTGGGACTAAAGCACAGGGAAAAGCCCAAAGAGGGATAAAGATGGTTAGACAACTTGTAACTTACCCCAATGATGTGCTTTGCGAAAATGCAAGGCCTGTTCAAAGTATAGATGATTATATTAAAGAGCTTGCTGATGATATGGCTCATATCATGTATGAAAACAGAGGCATCGGTTTGGCAGCGCCCCAGGTTGGTGAAGGACTACGACTTGTTACCATTGATATCAGCGGGCCTGAAAAGAGAGAAGAGCTAATGGTCCTGGTCAATCCCGAAATTGTTGAGAAGGAGGGAGAGGCTGAGAGCGAAGAGGGCTGTCTCAGTGTTGTTGGATACAAGACATACGTCAAAAGGGCTGATAAAGTTCGGGTTAAAGCCACTGATCTGGAAGGGAAACCTGTTGAATTCGAGGCAGATGACCTTCTGGCCATTTGCCTGCAACATGAAATAGATCATCTTGATGGTATTCTTTTTATTGATCGCATCAGTAGACTTAAACGCAAATTTTATGACAAAAAGTTAACAAAATGGCTCAAGAACAAAAACGATTAGTTTTCATGGGCACACCGGATTTTGCCCAAACCATATTAAGTCGTGTACTTAAGTGGCCTGGAGGGGATGTAGTTGCAGTTTATACTCAGCCTGACAGACCTTGCGGCAGAGGACGTAAGATAAAATGCTCACCTGTAAAAGAACTGGCCTTAGAAAATGATATCAAGGTATTCCAGCCTGAAAATTTCAGGAATGATTCTGACTTTAACCAGTTAATAGACCTTAAGCCGGATTTTCTGCTTGTGGCTGCTTACGGCCTTATCCTTCCTCAAAGGGTATTGGATACAGCAAGATCTTTTCCCCTTAATGTGCATGCTTCTCTATTGCCCAAGTACAGGGGAGCAGCTCCCATTCAAAGGGCCATTATGAATGGTGAGGTGGTCACAGGAGTAAGTATCATGCGCATGACCAAAGGTCTTGATTCCGGCCCAGTCCTTCTTCAGCGGGCTATGGGCATTGATATTAACGATACCGCTGGAAAACTCCATGATGATTTGGCATGGATGGGTGGGGAAATGCTGGTTGAGGCCCTGGAAGGCTATGAAAAAGGAATTTTGTCCCTGATGGAACAGAACGAGTCTCTGGTCACCTATGCTCCCAAGCTTACCAAGCAAGATGGTTTTATAGACTGGAATCAACCTGCCTGGAACATTCATAATCAGATCAGAGGTCTTTTTCCCTGGCCTGGGTCTTATTTTGACTGGGACAAGCCTGATGGCAAAAATATCAGGCTTCAAGTGTTTCCAGGAAAAGTAGGCCCTGTCAGGCCAGATAATATTGCTGCAGGGACAGTTATGGGAGTTGCGGATGGTCTTCTTCAGATAGCTTGCGCTGACAAGATTTATTTGATCCCAAGGGTTAAGCCAGGGAACAGCAGAGAAATGGATGCCAGAAGTTTTGAGTGTGGATTTCTGAGCAAGTGTTAAGTAGTTTTCATCCGAAAAGGGCTTTTTTCCTTTTGGCGGTGTCAATCTGCATAATTACTTGCCAACGTATTAAGATCACCTTTCTCGTAATATCATGATTTTCTTGCCAAAAGAAAAAATTCTTCCTCAGAAAGAAAACTGTAACCTTCAGCACTTAGAAAGAAAGACTTTCCAGATGGAAACAAAATAAATTTTATCAGCTATAATGGTCTAGGATGTCTGAAAAAAAAGAAATATTTCTTGAAAAGGAAATTGAGTCTTCCTTTGTAGCCAGAAAAAGGCTTTTTATTGGCCTTATCACAACCACTTCCATATTAGTATGCCTGATTTTATTGTTGTTGTGGCTGGTCCCGTTTGTTGGCCTTCAAAATATTCACCCTGCCGCCCCCTGGGTTCTCGGTGGGATAATTGTTTCTGGTATTTTGTTTGTTGCCTGGGCATCTCTATCCTTAGTTATGAATATCCTGCTCAAGCGGCAGGTGCTTTTTTCAGGCAAAATTCGCGGTTTAAGTATCAGGCTTTTTTTGCCTTTAATGACCATAATAGGTCGAATGTTTGGAATCCCCAAGCAAAAGATTCGATCATCATTTATCAAGGTTAATAATGAACTGGTTCTTTCTGAAAACCGGAAGTATTCTCCTGACAAGGTACTGATGCTTATGCCCCACTGCCTGCAGAAAAGTATCTGCAGCAGGCGGCTTACTTATAATGTAAATAATTGCAAAAGATGCGGAGAGTGCGCCATTTCAGGTCTTCTGGAACTCAGTGAGGAGTTTGGCGTACACTTGGCTATTGCCACTGGTGGAACAATTGCCAGAAGGATTGTTGTCAATCTCAGGCCGAAGATTATCCTGGCTGTTGCCTGTGAGAGGGATTTGTCCAGTGGTATTCAGGATACCTATCCTATTCCGGTTTATGGGGTGCTTAACGATCGTCCCATGGGTCCATGTCTTGACACCCAGGTAGCCCTGGATCATGTGCGCCGCGCCTTAGAGCTTTTTGTACAAAAAAATTAGATATCTGTTCACTGCATTTTAGCCCTGGAGCCAATCCGGTTTTCTTAATGTTGAAAAACTCCTTATAGAACATGCCCCATAATAATCCCAGGTTGTCTGCCAATAAAGTAGTTTTTGAATGTCTTGTTAATAAAAAAGATCTTCAGGAAGCTTTGTCCAAGGAACTTGAACAAATTTCTGATCCCAGAGATCGGGGCTTTGTTACAGAAGTGGTTTATGGCTACCTCAGGGATAAAGGACGCTTGGATTTTCTTATTGATTTACATCTGGACAGACCCGGAAAGTTGCCCATGAAATTAAGGGTGCTCCTGGGACTGGCCGGTTACGAGCTTTTTTTCTTAGACCGCGTACCAGATTATGCCACAGTATCCAGTGCTGTTGATCTTTGTCGAAAGTTGTCCGGCAGGAATATGACTTCCTTAGTCAATGCTTTGTTGCGCAAAATGGTCCACAAAGATATAAATTCGATTGATACTTTTAAAAAAGATAATCCCAGTGA
This sequence comes from Desulfonatronovibrio sp., assembly GCA_003558575.1. Classification (GTDB taxonomy): domain Bacteria; phylum Desulfobacterota; class Desulfovibrionia; order Desulfovibrionales; family Desulfonatronovibrionaceae; genus Desulfonatronovibrio. Next base: position 661 of record PWPY01000181.1, on the reverse strand, counting down.
TGTTGTTTTCTGGTCAAGGTTTTATTCCTGTCCCTTGTGGGTTGTTAAGGTTTTGAGCAGGGATTACGGAGCCGAGTTTTGCCTTGCCTATTTAAGGCAGACCTTAGAGAAACCACCACTCGGGGTCAGGGTTAAAGGAAGTTTTTTTGATTTATGGGATCAAGATAAATTTGTGCTCCAAAAAGAAGGCAACAGTCTGCTTTTAAGGGATGGTTGTCCTGAAATTGAGTCCCTGATTCAGCAGGGCAGGGTTTTCAGACAGAGTTTCGCCGGACAGATGGCCATGAGAGAACTTGGAATGAATCAATGGTCGGTTCCTGTCTGGGATATGTGTGCAGGAAGCGGCGGAAAAAGCCTTTTGATGCTTGATCAAGGTCTGAATGTTTATTCCAGCGATGTCAGTCTCAGACGTTTAAGCAATCTGTCTTCCATAAGCAGAAAATACGGGTATGAACCTTTAATCTTTGCGGCATCAGGAACATATCCTCCTCTAAAAAGACATTCCGCGACCATCCTTATTGATGCTCCGTGTTCAGGGCTGGGAGTGCTCAGCAGAAGACCTGACATCAAATGGAAAAGATCACTAACTGATGTGAAGAGACTGACTAAAACTCAGGCGGATTTATTAGACAGTGCTGCCAAGTCTGTGCAGTCAGGGGGC
>PWPY01000094.1 GCA_003558575.1 Desulfonatronovibrio sp. | reverse complement strand
TATAAACACTAATTTGGTTTCCATCCAGAAACTCTTTTTTCCGGATGGTGAAACTGTCGGTTTTCTTCCCGAAAACGAAAAGTTTTTCCTTTTGGCAAGGAAATCAAACAACTACAGGGAGGCGTATCTTAATACGCTGACAGAATAATTGTGCAGATTGACACCGCCAAGAGAAAAAAGGACCGTTTTGGGATGAAAACTAATTTAACTTGCCTTAATTTACGCTTATTGATAATAGCCTCACCAACGGAAGCGTTTCGTCACCGGTGTGGCGCCTGGACTTCAAATCCAGTGGAACGGTTAACCCCGTTCGGTAGGTTCGACTCCTATACGCTTCCGCCACCCATAAATTGACCGCACTCCACCTTATCCCAAGCTATCACCGCACTTGCCACTCTTTACTTGAATATCCACCCATTCGCCAATGTCTCTTATCTGAACGGCTATTGACTCAGGGCCTGTACCACCAGGGGTATTTCTTCTGTTCACAGCCTCTTTGTAATCAAGAACCCTGAATATATCTTCTTCGAACAGATCTGAAAACTTTTTCATATCCGCCAGGTCAATATCTTCCAGTCCCGCCCCTTTCTTCTCAGCAAAAGAAACCAGCTTTCCAGTAACATGGTGAGCCTGCCTGAAGGGCATTCCTTTGGAAGTCAGATAATCTGCCATTTCAGTTGCGTTGAGAAATCCACTTTTCAAAGCTTTTTCCATGGCTAGAGAGTCAAATTTCAAGGCAGATACCATACCGGTCATAATCTTAAGGGAGGACAATACAGTTTTATGGGCCTCCATAAAAGGCCCTTTGTCCTCCTGCATATCCCGGTTGTATGCCAGAGGAAGAGCTTTCATGGTGGTCAACAGGGATACCAGCCTGCCGTAAACTGAGCCTGTTTTCCCCCTGATAAGTTCCGCCACATCAGGATTTTTTTTCTGAGGCATGATTGAAGAACCAGTAGAGTAGGCATCAGGAAGCAATATAAATCCAAATCCCGGATTTGACCAGATAATAATTTCTTCACAAAATCGGCTCAAATGGGTCATAATCACGGAACCTGAAAAAAGACCTTCCAGGACAAAATCGCGATCACTCACAGCGTCCATACTGTTGGAAAAAACATCTTTAAAACCAACCTCATGTGAGACCTGCTGGGGATCAAGAGGATATGTCGTTCCAGCTAAGGCAGCTGCTCCCAGTGGAGAAACCTTTGTCCTTTTCAGAGCGTCCCCAACCCGTTCAAAATCTCTTTTGAACATTTGAACATAAGCAAGAAGGTGCTGAGCCAGACTCACAGGCTGGGCTGGCTGAAGGTGGGTATACCCAGGCAGAATAACATCCACATTTTTTCTGGCCTGATCTGTAAAAGTTCTGATAAGAGATAATAATTCTTCCTGCCACAAAGTCAAAGCTGAGGTGGTAAACAATCTGAAATCCAGAGCTACCTGGTCGTTTCGGCTTCGTCCCGTATGAAGCTTTTGCCCCAGAGGACCAATCAACTCAGTCAGCCGCTTTTCAATGTTCATGTGAACATCTTCAAGTTCCTGATTCCATAGAAAATTTCCAGATTCTATTTCCTCCTGGATCTGATCCAGTCCGGCGATAATCTTCATGGCTTCATCACTGCCCAAAACACCCTGCATGGCTAACATTCTTGCATGGGCCCTGGAACCTGCTATGTCCTGTGCATAAAGCAGGCTGTCGTAATCAAGGGACTGGGTAAATTCTTCTACCAGAGTACTGGTCTGTCCTTCAAACCTGCCCCCCCATAATTTACTTTTATTTTTACTGGATTCCATTTATTTTTTCCCGGCAATACCCGACAAGGTCATAATCCTCAGACCGTTGAGGCGTATAAAACCTTCAGCATCGTGCTGGTCATAGATCTCATCCTCTTCAAAAGTTGCCAGGTCTGGATTGTACAGGGAATAAGGTGACCTTCTGCCCAAAGGATAAACACCGCCTTTATATAATTTCAGTCTTACTTCGCCGGTTACTTTTTCCTGGGTCTTGTCCACAAGGCTCTGCAAAGCTTCTCTCTCTGGAGAAAACCAGAATCCATTATAAACAAGCCCGGCATACTTTGTAATCAGCTCATCCCTGAGATGCATGCTCTCCCTGTCAAGACAGAGTCCTTCCAGATCCCTGTGAGCTGCATACAGGATAGTTCCTCCTGGAGTTTCATAAACCCCCCTGGATTTCATGCCTACAAAACGGTTTTCCACCATATCCAGTCGCCCTATGCCGTGCTTTCCTCCAAGAGCATTGAGCTTCTTGACAAGAACTGCTGCAGACATCTGTTCATTATTAATGCTTACAGGATTGCCTTTGTCAAATCCAATAACAATCACTTCAGGTTCATCAGGAGCCTTCTCAGGCGGAACTGCCAGCTGGTAACTTCCCGGCCCTGGTTCAACCCAGGGATCTTCCAGCTCACTTCCCTCAAAAGACAGATGCAGCAAATTGCGATCTGAACTATATGGCTTTTCTTTAGTCACCGGCACAGGAATATTATTTTCTCTGGCAAAGGCGATCAAATCCGTTCGGGAATGCAGATCCCACTCACGCCAGGGAGCAATGGTTTTTAATGACGGTTCCAGTGCCATGGTGGCCAGTTCAAATCTCACCTGATCATTACCTTTTCCTGTTGCGCCGTGGGCAACCGCCTGAGCACCCTCTTTACGGGCAATTTCAACCATCCTTTTGGCTATAAGCGGTCTGGCTATTGATGTCCCCAGCAGATAACGAGCTTCATAAATGGCCCCGGCCCTGAACATGGGAAAGACAAAATCCCTGGCAAACTCTTCCTGCAGATCCTCAATGTACGCCTTGGAAGCACCCGTGGACATCGCCTTTTCTTCTAACCCGTCAAGTTCTTCTTCCTGTCCCAGATCTGCGGTAAAGGTAATCACTTCACATGAATATGTTTTTTTTATCCATTTAAGAATTACCGATGTGTCCAGTCCACCGGAATAGGCAAGGACTACTTTTTTAATATCGCCCATTATTGACTCCATTTTTTTCTGAGTAGTGAAGAAATTATTCTCATGAGGCAACCCACTCCAGAATAGCTTTTTGCATATGCAATCTATTTTCAGCCTGATCCCAGACTACTGACCATTCTCCCTCCATAACGCCCTCTGATATCTCCTCTCCGCGGTGTGCTGGAAGGCAGTGCAGGACTTTGACATCCTCATCAGCTGACTGAAGAAGCTCCTCATCAACAATAAAATCCTTGAAAGCCTTTGCTCTTCGCTCCTGTTCCTGTTCCTGGCCCATGGAAGCCCAGACATCAGTGTTAATATAGTGAACTCCCTGTACAGCCTCCTTTGGGTCATGGGTTACATATATTTTTGCACCCATCTGCAGGGCGCGCTCTAATATTCCCCCGCTGGGCTCATAGCCTTTGGGCACAGCAATGTTAAGCTGGAAGGGGAAATATATAGCCGCGTTGATCCAGGAGTGGGCCATATTATTCCCATCACCTACCCAGGCTATGTTTAAATCTTTAAAATCAGGAGTTCTTTCATATATAGTCAAGATATCGCTCATAACCTGGCAGGGATGATAATCATCAGAAAGCGCATTTATAATGGGTATGGAGCTGTAGTTAGACAATTCTTCAAGCTTTTCCTGGCCAAAGGTTCTGACAATCAGACCATCTGCGTACCTGGACAACACTCTGGCCGTATCTTTAAGCGGCTCACTTCTGCCAAGCTGTGAATCTTTGGAGGTCATAAAAACATAATGAGCACCGAGATGACTCAAACCCACCTCAAAAGATACCTTGGTCCTTGTGGATGCCTTTTCAAAAATCAGTATATAGGTCTTGCCCTTGAGAACATCCGAGCGGTAGTTTGTATTTTTCATCTCTCTGGCCCTGCGGACCATAGCATGGGCCTCACTGTGGGTGAGATCCAGAATAGTTAAAAAATTCCTTTTCATAAACACTCCTGGCTTGGCCAATTGAAAAAATGTATATTTTGCCTCATGTGGGAACTCTTGTAAAGATTCAAAAAGCAGGCAGTATGGAGTTTCATTTGCAAAAAACAAGAAAAATTGATAATTCTCCAAATGATTCAAAAATGCATTATGATTTATTTGATTTAAACAGAAACAATATTTATTCTAATCTAATACGTGGGGTTAAAAATGTTTAACAACCTATACAACCTTATCTTCAGCGACATGTCTAAGCTGTGCTACAATAATTGCCTTAAATTATACCCAGATAACGCTTGTATTCTTGATGTAGGCATTGGCAACGGTCTCATGATCAAAAAAAATCATGAACTTATCAAAAACAAAAATCTCAGTATCACAGGCCTTGATATAAACCGGCATTACTTGGAACATTGCCGCAAGCTCATAAACCAGTACAATCTTGAAAGACAGGTTCGTGTGATTCAGGAATCTATTCTCAAGTTCACCCCACCTGACAATATCGCATACGACTATATCTTTTTTGGACAAAGCTTCATGCTCATGGACCAGCAGGGAGAAATTCTGGAAAGGACCAAAAACTGGCTTAAACCGGAAGGAAAAGTGGTCTTTTTTCAAACAATGTTCAAAAATAAATCCAAACTCATGGAGTTTGTGAAGCCAAGGCTGAAATTTCTGACCACAGTAGATTTCGGCAAGGTTACCTATGAGAAAGATTTTTACGAACTTCTTAACCAGGGCAATTTTTGTTCATGTGAAGACAAGCTTTTAAAGAAAAATGTCTTCAAAGGTGAACATAGACTGATAGTCACAAAGCCTGAAAATATTATGCACAATTAGTCCACAATAAGTAGCTGTCCACCAGGTCCGTGGGCGTTCGGCAAATTAACTGGATGCTAAAGGCCGAAAACCACCCGGTCCTGGTATTCAGCCTGCTTGCCTTTATTCCACATATTCACGGGCCTGTAATAGCCCACCACTCTTGTATAAACTTCTGTCTCGCTGCCGCAGTCAGGGCAGGCCGGATGTTCTCCAACAATATAGCCATGCTCCTTACACACAGAAAAAGTCGGGGTAATGGAAATATACGGCAGTTTGGTCATGGACATGGCTTTTATAATGAAGCTTTTAAGGGAATCACAGTCAGCTACGGATTCTCCCAGGAATGTATGGAACACCGTACCACCGGTATAAAGTGGCTGCAGTTTATCCTGGTGTTCCAGAGCTTCAAATACATCCCTGGTAGCCCCCACGGGCATTGCTGTGGAGTTGGTATAGTAAGGTATTCCATTGCCTGATGCATAGATGGAACTGTACAATTCTTTATCAATCTTGGCCAGACGATAGCTTGTGCCTTCTGCTGGAGTGGCTTCAAGATTATAGAGGCTTCCTGTCCCTTCCTGATAGCCTATGGTCAACTGGCGCAAATGATTAAGTACCTTCTGCATAAGACCTGTCCCGGCTTCTGTGTCTATCCCTTTGCCCAGCAGGTTCATGCAGGCCTCATGACCTCCAACAATCCCAATGGTGCTGAAATGATTTTTCAATCCATTTTTAAGATATCTTTTGGAAAAGGGGAACAGACCGCGCTCCATATTATCGGTAATAAACTTTCGTTTGAACTCAAGGGAATCCCTGGCCAGATCTGCATATTCAGCAATAATGTCCAGAAAATCCTGCTCACCCTGAGCTAAAAATGCCAGTTTGGGGAGATTAAGTGTTACTACACCTATTGACCCGGTCAGATCACCAGCTCCAAACAGACCTCCTGTTCTTTTCCTGAGCTCCCGCAGATCCATCTGCAGACGGCAACACATGGAGCGAACATCTTCAGGACTCAAGTCGGAATTAATAAAATTCTGAAAATACGGCACACCATACTTGGCTGTAAGCTCTAAAAGCAGTCGACCCACTTCAGATTCCCAGGGAAAATCTGCAGTTACATTGTAAGTGGGTATAGGAAATGAAAAAATACGGCTGTGATAATCACCTTCCAGCATTACTTCCAGAAAGGCCCGATTCATCATTTCCATTTCAGGACCAAAATCAGCATAGCTGTCATCCTGAAGCTTTCCTCCAATGATCACACCTTCTTTTGCAATATGTTTCGGAGCAACAAGATCAAAAGTAAGGTTGGTAAAAGGACTTTGCCCGCCCCACCTGGAAGTAGTGTTGAGATTGAAAACGAATTTCTGAACTGCCTGCTTTACCTCGCCATAATCAAGACCATCATGCCTGATGAACGGTGCCAGATAGGTATCCACATTATTAAAAGCCTGGGCTCCAGCCCACTCATTCTGCAGAGTCCCCAGAAAATTAACCATCTGACCAAGGGCTGAGTCAAAGTGTCTGGCCGGACCTGATGAGCACTTCCCCTCCAGATTGAATCCTTCCAAGAGAAGATCACGCAGACTCCATCCAGCGCAATAACCAGCCAGACCAAAAGAAAGATCGTGGATATGAAAATAACCATGTTCATGGGCCAGACGAACTTCTTCAGGATACTTTTCCAGGGAATATCTGGCCTGAACAGACCCTGACAGATGAAGCATAAGTCCTTGAAAGGAGTGCCCCATATTGGCATTTTCACTAACTCGCCAGTCAGACTTGTTCACGTAACTGTCAATGGTTTCCCGAATGTTAAGAAACGCCTCATGTTGAGACCTGAGTTCCCTTCTCTTCTCCCGGTAAATAATATATTTTTTGGCCACATCAAAAAGCCTGGACTCCATAAGGACCATTTCCACCATATCCTGGGTTAATTCCTGATCCGGAACTTCCAGTTCCTGAAGTTTTTTCTCAACCCTTCTGGCCAGCCTGTTGGCCAGAAGGGGATCCTTTATTCCACTGGCTTTAAGAGCTTTGAGTATTGCCAGACCGATTCTTTCAGTTGACCAGGACTCTAACCTACCATCTCTTTTTCTTATTTGTCTGGGCATGAGACTTCCTTTGTTTAAAAGCTAAATTGAATTTTGTGGTTTAATATATTTCTGAACATCAAGCTCAAAACCATGGGGGAGATAAGACTTGACCGTATCAATATCATCATTGGTCAAACCAGGAACTTTGGTGCACCGAAAAGCAAACCTGTCAGGACAAACTGATGCCATGGAAAATATTTCATCAGCGCACGTCATGGCCTGCTGGGAACTGACCTGCCCTCCGCAAAGATGAGGATACTTTTCCCAGGGCCCCTTTACGTCAACAGCAACTTTTTTCACACTGTTCAGGCATAATGCTCTTCTGACCATATCCGGCTGCTGACCATTGGTATCTATCTTTACGGGCAGACCTATGGCTGAAATTACTCTGAGAAGCTCTTCAAAGTCCGGCAGTATGGTCACTTCTCCACCAGTGAGAACAAGACCATCAAGCCATTTTCTATTTTTTTGGATGCGCTTGATGATTTCGAGATGATCCAGAGCGCAGCTTTTGGTGACGTCCCAGGCAAATGAAGCATTGTGGCAAGAGGGACAGCGAAGGTTGCAGCCACCAAAAAAAAGGACTGCGCTTACTTTTCCAGGCCAGTCACAGAAACTGACTGGTTCAAAACCACGCAATAAATTCCAGGCCTTGACAGATGAGTTTGAATCAAACATGTGCATAACCCCTCTAAGAAAAACGGGGCAACAGGATCTCTTTCCGTATGTCCTCGCAACGGAAAAAAGTTAATGGATAAGACTCACGGCAGGTCTTCTGGCTCGTCCTTCTTTTCCGGCCTTCCCATATGACACCTGTTTCATTTGCACAAACCTAGGTTAAACTCATTACTCTATGAATTAAAGCAACAATCTAAACCTGACTGCTCATACTTATAAAATGAGTGCCATTCAGTGACCTTCAATGAAAAAGAAACAATCTGGACTTACAGCGGCGGGACCGCCCCGGACTTTTCACCGGAGTTCCCTATTAAGGCTTTGCAGCCACCCTGAGTAAAAACAAATGAAAATAAATACTTAAGCTATATCATGCAAACAAATTACTTACTACCTGAGTCCCTGAAAAATATCAACAATGAATTAATTTTCACAGAAAAAGGGGAACATTTTACCAGACGTTCCCCTTAATGAATATAAAGCCTGACTGGTCAGTCAAAAACTGACTGCAAGCAGGCTGGGTTTTTGATCGGTTTAGGAGCGGATTGAAAAAGTCCTTATTCAACCGGTGCACAAAAATCCCAAATGCAAAGGACAAAAAAACTCAAGATCGCAGAGTAGTTATGATACGTAAGATTTTGAACTTTTTGCAGCGATGCAGCAATTGGGAGATTTTATCACCCAGTTAGTCAACCTTGAAGAATGCTTTCTTGGCTGCATTGCAAACAGGGCACTTATCAGGGACATCACCTCCCACAGTATAACCACATACAGAGCACACATGATAGTCAACGTCCTGCTGCTTATCCATATTTTCCAGAGCTTCCCTATAAAGTCCGGCATGGATCTCTTCAACCGCATTGGCAAATTCAAATGATCTTTTTACTGTGTTTTTGCCTTCCTCTGCTGCATCCTGAATCATCTGGGGATACATGCTTTTAAATTCGTGCGTTTCACCAGCTATTGCCTGCTCCAGATTTTCTCTCGTGGATTTAATGCCATCCATGTGCTTGAGGTGAGTAAGTGCATGGACAGTTTCAGCCTCAGCTACTGCTCTGAAAAGTTTAGCGATCTGGGGGAACCCTTCTTTCTCTGCCTGACGGGCATAGCCAAGGTAACTTCTATTGGCCTGAGATTCTCCGGCAAATGCATCTTGCAGATTTTTTTGTGTCTTACTCATAGTTTCTCCTTGTTATTATCTTTAAGATCAGTTCTTGATGGGAATTACATAAAAAAGTACCGCGAAAAAATGAAAGACGCTTCCAAGCAGAACCATTAT
>PWPY01000026.1 GCA_003558575.1 Desulfonatronovibrio sp. | reverse complement strand
TTTTGGGTATTATGGCAATAATTTTTAGTATTTTTAATAACAACCTTAATAAATTATCACGCGGCTACAATGTAGTTAACACCTTCAACAAATCCATTTTCATTTAAGTAAGCTCGAATCTCTTCGCGAACACTTCTTTTTCCAACATAAACCACAATAAATGAATCATCCTTATCAGGGAGGTCATGGTAAAGCCTTACCTTCCTGTCTTGGATTATATTCCCCGCGAGATTACTTCTGACATCAATATATCCTTTTATCAGACATTGGTGCATTTCTAAATATTCAGCCCTGTGCCGGGCCTTTCTCCCCGCTCCCCATATCCATACCTCAGGATAGTGAGGATTATTTTTCTTAAGCCACAAAGCCAAATAATTGGCCTTAATTTTAAAAAAAGCATCCAAGGAGTAATCCGGGTGGTTTCTGGAAAGCCTGTTCTCATTATCATGCCAGTCTAACACTGTTTCTGGGATTTTGGCCATCTTAATCCCCTGCTCAAGCCATCTTAACCAAAGCTCATAATCTTCAGGAAAAGGACCTGAAGCATAGGGACCAAACATAGAAATAAGAGATTTTCTGAACATTACTGAAGGATGAGCCAGTGGGGACTCAATAAATCTGTTCAGACTGATTTCATGGTGGGAAGTAAGGGAATTGATCCACTCAACATAAAGGCAGTAGCCGAAATTCTTCTGTTTATCGCCCTGATAGCTTACCTGACCTGAAACAAGGCCTGTATCAGCATGATCCCTTAGGAAACAGACCTGCTTTTCAAGCCGGTTATATCTGGAAACATCATCCCCATCCATCCGGGCTACAAACTGCCCCCGGCACTGCCGGAGACCGAAATTAAGGGCACTGACCAACCCTTCATGAGGACGACCAAAAAGCTTAATTCGGGAATCTGACCTGGCAAGCCTTGTCAATACAGAAAAAGTCTCATCATTTGAACCATCATCTACAGCTATAAGTTCAAAGTCAGAATATGACTGTTGGAGAATGCTTCTCACGGCAGCAGAAACAGTCTGCCCGGCATTATATACGGGAAGAAGAACTGAAACTGTGGGATTATCGCCCATAAAAGACAATGCTATTCCCAGCGACCATCTCGCCTCTTAAGGTCAATGTACTCAACCCTGCCTTTATCACTAATAAAAGAAAGAAGAACCCAGCTTATAAGTGATATTATCAAAGCTCCGCCAAGGGCTGACCAGAACCCTCTGATCTCCAGACCCGTTACCACTCCTGAAACCATCAGCAGCAGAACAGCATTAATAACAAAGGTAAAAAGGCCAAGAGTAAGGATATTTATGGGCAGAGTTAAAAGCACCAGCAAAGGTCTGAGCAAGGCATTGAGGACACCTAAGAAGGCTGCAGCAACAAAGGCTGAAAAAAAACCAGCCACGTGTATTCCATCAATCAGATAAGCACAGATCAAAATTGATACGGTAAGAATTAGCCAGCGAATCAAAAGTCCGTTCATATCATTATCTCGAAATATTAAAAGTTGAGTAACTATTCACCACATATGTTATAAGGCCATTAAAACATCCTGGATTCCGGCTTTCGCCGGAATGACGGAAAGGGCAGATATCTACAACCGTCACCCAGGTCCCGGATCGAGTGGAGGATGACGGATCCGGAGTCCAGCCCTTCTTATTCGATCTTGATGAATAGTACAAAGTTGATTTTTAAAATACAATCTATGCAATAGCGCCCATAATATCAAACCCCAAACAATATGAGTCTGAAAATTATGGGCGCCATGCAACACAACCTCAGTTAACAATCAACATCAGTCTCTTTTATTTCTGGTTCCTTTCAGAATATTCGGGTGATGTGCCTCAGAGGTCATTTCCTGCAGATGACAAACTGCACAATTATTATTGGCACCTATGGCATAAGGTTCACCCTGATACTGAAGGGGCTGAATATTATCCCTGTCTTTACCAAACTTGTTTATTGCCGGGTATTCAGCATGGGTGGCTCCATGACATGACTGACACATAAGCCCCATATTATCAGCCCTGAGTCTGTACAATTCACTCACATCCTCATTCCAGACATTAAAAGCCAGCACATCATGACTTTCCGGCTTTGCAAAATCCTGATGGCAGGTAAGGCAGTCAGGCTCCTGATGCCATGGGGTTCGGGGATTTATGTCTTCAAGTGAGGCCACAAGCCTTGGCTCAATATGTTTCATCAATTTTCCGGCACGTTCTGTCTTACCGAGTTCATATTCTCCCTTGAGCAGAGTAAGGGCATGATCCTCCAGAGTGCCATGACATCTGGTACAGTCAAGCTTAACAGTGGTCGCATGTACCCCGCGCTTGCAGTCAGTAAGTCCATCCGGATCACTGGGGTGGCAGGTGTTACAGGTTTCAGGACCTTCCCGATCCGTAAGATAATTCACATGAAAACCATGCAGTGCAGCCGGGAGGTTCAAAAGTTCAGGATCTCCCTTGGCATTCAGCAGTGGATCAGGATGGCAGCTCTGACAAAGAACAGGATTGCCAGCATTGGCTCTGTCCATAAGATCGGTTTTATTTCTCTTGTCATGCAGCTTCAATACATCAGAAGCTGTTACTGCTGATATACCCATTTTGCCCTGAACCCTCCATTCTCCACCATGACAGGTATTGCAGCCCATCTCAGCAGATACTGGAGCTACCACTTTGGTTTCTGCCAGCAGTTCTCCAGTATTTTTATCCCTGGCTTCAATATAAAAGAAAGGATAAGGGTTTATACTCCCGTCATCTGAATATGGAACTACAGGAATGCCTCCAGCCACATAAGTCATAAGATCATCATTGAGTTTGAATTCTCCCTGCATCCCCAGACCGCTGCCACCGATATTATCTGGTAACTGCCTTCCCATGAGTGACTCAGAGTTATCCCAGAATGTCACATGATCTGCAGGATTCTCGAATCCATCCTCCACACGGTAAGTAATTAGTACATCATCAAGAACTATTTCCGGGAAAAAATCCCTGCGCACAAGCTGCGCGTAAAGGGTGTTCCCAGGGGGCAGAAGAGACCAATGGTCATCGCAGTCAGAAATACATTTCAGCCCCAGAGTATTCCAGGCCAGCAAAACATATTCGTCACTTTCTGGATCAAAGGGAGGTATTTCAAAATCAAGAATATCAGGCACAATGGGTTCAGCCACCTTCACATCCTTTCCGTGGAGATCCTCCACCAGAAAATGAGCCAGAGCCAGGCGCTCTTCCCTGGTTCCCATAAATCTGGGCATATAGTCATAAAGTTTGCCCATGCCGTTAAGTACAGCATCCATTCCGTACAGACCAAACTTAGCTGTGATGGGCCTGATATCGTTCAAAGGCCCGTCAACACTGTGACAACTTATGCATTGCAGGTTAAATATCTCTTTTCCTGCCTGAATCATATTTTCTTCTGACAACTCACGGTTTTCAACCCATTTGGCCATTTGAAGCAGGCCTTTTTCATTTATCTCCTGCTCCATTTCCACAGGGATGGAATTGGAATACATAACTTCATAAATAACATAAGGTCTTCGTCCAGCCTCACGCATCCACTCAAAGCTGCCCATATATAAAAGGCCGATAAACAGGAGTATAAAGGCTACAGGCCTTTTAATACTTCCAGGCATGCGGATGGAGTAAATCAGACCGGCCAGCACCAATACAACTGAAAGCCAGATAAAGGCATTGAAAAAGGGAACGATCTCTGGAGAACGACCCAGAATCATAGCTTTGGGGCCTTCAGGCACAGCTGAGAGATACCAGAGTCCAGAAGGAATCAGAAACAGGAATGGCAAGAGCAGCCATTTGGCGCAATATCTGATCATCTTTTCCCTGAAATCCTGGTCCTTGATCCATGAAGCAGTAACAAAGCCATATAACCCGGCCAGCATAAGGGCAATAAAGGTTCTGAAAAACAGTGCCGGCCAGAAAGTGGGATTAAAAAAGGCATGCCAGACATTGCCTGTCTCAAGCCATGCACCTGGAGAGAGCATGAAGGCGATAATGCCGTTGATCGTAAAAAGGGACAGCCAGGCAAAAATAAAGTACATCCACCCGACCATAATGTGTTTGTCCCTCTGCATCTTGCCAAAAGTATAAAAATAAACAAAGATTGCTATGATCTCAGCCATGAAAAAGACCCATTCAATGGCCCAAAAGTACACAAAAGTGTGAATGAGCCTGGAAGTTGCTGCAGGGCTTATCAATGATATGGCAAACCAGATGCCTACACCGCTGACAGCTCCAAACACCAAGGTCAGAAGCATGAAAAATTTGGCGTGCTTTTTGGTATATTCAAGAATCTGAGGTGAATTTTCCCGGTAAGCCTTTTTTTCGGTCAAAACCAGAAAAAGTCCGCCGCCAATGGCAAAATGAGCTACAAATACATGCAGCACTGCAATTATTGCAATCCAGAACCCGCCACCTAAGGTATATAGTTCCCAAACTGGATAATTCATTTAAACCTCCTTCCCGGCTTCAAAGGCCAGTTTGAGCATATAAAACACCGCTCCCAGACCAATGGCAAAAACCGCAATAAAAATGAACAGGGGAGCATATTCTGGAACAACTGTCCGCTCAGACGGGTGATAATAGCCTGAAAGGTAGGCCGTGCGAACCAGATCGCGCATTAAGACCATAAAAACAATGGTCAAAACCAAACCTGCCGTGGTTGGCCAGACCATTTTCTTAAAACTGAACACAAGAATCAGAACAACACCAGTAAGACCCAGAAGAAATATCAATGTATGCAGGGCTGAACCTCCCATAAAAAGAAGCATTATATCTCCTGGCAGACTCATGAGAAACCAGAGCCCTACTCCTACCTGTACAAGGGTTGCGTAAGAAAACCAGGTCATGCCTTCGTTAATGTATTCCTTTGCCCGGGGATCCTGCTTTAATTTCCAGGTTATGGCCATAAAAAGACCGCCCACTGCAATTGATGCCACTACAAAATGTAAATATCTTGGTATAAGAGTTGGATCGCTCAAATTAAGCATAGTTCCTGACCTGTTTTCAAAATATCCTGTCCATCTTTCAGGGTTCAGCATAAGAGTCATGTTGTTGGAAAAAAGAAAAGCAATAAGCAAGGCCAGAACGACCATGAACACCAGAAAGTACACTCTGAGGTTAGGCCACTTGTCATATTTGAAATCGTAAATATATGCGCTGTAGTACATGATTACCAGGATACCCACCACGCTGAGCCAATACACACCCATCATGACAGAACTTGTATAAATAAACTGCCCATAAAGAACTTGAAGAAATAGTAAGGGAGCAACTCCGAAATTTATTGTAAAAGCTATCTTATATGGAAGCTTCAGGGAAATATCTTTGCAAACCGAGCAAGGAGTATTACCATTCCTGAAATGTCTCACTAAGGCTATTATCCCTGATCCCAGCATGACATTCATTAAGAGAAGGTGGAGAATAAAGGTGAGAACAAGAAAAAAATAAAACCATCCCCATTGAGTCGGAATCGCCTCTGCCACAGGAATCAATCCTGAAGGATCCATAATAAGCTCCTTTAAACTTTTTTGCCTTGTTGAAAAAGCCGTTGCTCACAATTAAAAATATCCGTAATCTATAATTTCTTTACAAACATGATCTCTGTTCTTAACTATGCTATGTATAAATAAACAAGAAATGAAATGTATTCACTATTTTAATAACGGATTCGTTAAATTTATATGTGTTTGAGTCATTATGCAATTAAAATAATCAATACCTTTGAGAAAAACCATCATGTCCAATGAAAAACGCAAAAGATTGAGAGTTGAAGTCAAATTCCCGGTAGTTGTTCATCAAGGCAAAATTAGAGTCATCTCCATGTCCAGAGACATAAGCCTCAAGGGACTCCTGTCTGATTATCGACCTGAATTCAAAACTGGAGAGCCCTGCAGCATAAGTATCAAACTGAGTTCAGGAATCGCCATAGATATTGACTGCATGATAGCTGCAAGCTCCTCCAGAGGTACTGCTTTTGATTTTATAAAAATGGACGAACAAAGCTTCTACCACCTGCACAACCTGATCAAGCTACATGCCAAAAATCCGGACAGAGTTGACGGAGAACTCCTCAATCCGGCCTTTGACGAAGGTCTTCTTAAAAAATACCTTAATGCTAAGCTGGACTAATTGCTCAAAGACACCAGGTTTAACTGAATGTTGAAAAAGTCATTATCCAACAGTCTGATATACAGGTTGATAATTTCAGTTACAGTTAAACAGAACAAAATCTTAAAATTTTTGCAACTATGCGGCAACCTGGAAATTTTAACTGAGTGTTGAAAAAGTCATTATCCAACAGTCTGATAACCCTCTGCCAAGCAGCAAAACTACACAGGAAACTATATCAATGCCATCAAAATCCGTGATCTTATCCTTGATTTCATTAACCCTTTTTACGTTCACAGGACCTTTTAATATGGCCCAAGCCCAAGAATACCATACTCTACCCAATGGATTACAGGTAATAATCGATAAAGACCCCCGCTTTCCCTTAGTATCCATGCGTTTATACGTCAGAGCCGGATCAGCCTGGGAAAAACCAGGAGAAGAAGGCATCAGTCATTTTCTGGAACATATGTTCTTTAAAGGCACTGAAAAACGAGGTCCAGGCCAGGTAGCCAGAGATATTGAAGAGGTTGGAGGATATCTAAACGCAGCCACCAGTTTTGATTATACAGTTTATACAATAGAGCTTCCAGCCAGGGAGTGGAAGCTCGGACTTGACGTCTTTGAAGATATGATCTTTGGCTCAACCTTTGAGCCCCAGGAACTTAACCAGGAAAAGAATGTTGTCCTGGCAGAAATCCAGAGATCTCTTGATAATCCCGGAAGTAGAGTGTTCAGATCCATGCAGTACATGATCTTTGCAGACACACCGTATGAACATCCAATCCTGGGATTTGAAAATACTGTCAAAAGCTTTAATCGTGAAGACCTGAAAAATTATATTAATCGGCTTTACCAACCCAAATCCATGGTCTTGTCAGTCAGCGGCAATCTTGACCAGAACGAATTTCTCCAGGAAACCGTTAGACTTTTTGGAAGTCTCGAAAATAATGATGCCAGTTACCTGCCCAATCCTTTGAATATCAGCCTAAAACAAAAAGACTTGAGCCAAAGGATCAACGTAGAGGAAGGTCCATGGAGAAAAACCTATATGGCCATGGCTGTTCCAGCTCCTGAGCTCAATTCACCACTGACCCCGGCTTTTGATATTCTGGCTTACCTTCTCGGGGGAGACAGAACCTCACTCTTATATAAAAAATTCAAATACGATTTAGATATGGTGGATCAGATATCAGCTCAGGTACTTTCCTTAGAACGAACCGGAATGCTTTACTTTTATGTCCAGCTTGACCCTGATGAAATTGAAACATTCTGGGGATTGTTTCTAAAAGAAATCCACAATCTGAATGCTGAGGACTTTTCTTCAGACCAGATCAATAGAGCAGTTACAAATATTGAGGAAAATCTTTTAAGATCCAGGGAAACCCTTGGTGGGAAGGCATCTAAGCTGGGTTTTTATCAGCTTTTTGAAAAGGACCCCAGAGCAGAGGAAAAATATCTGCACAGCCTGCGCAGAGTTACCACACATGATCTGCAGGATATCATTGAAAACCATCTTATTCCGGCGAATATGGCAGTTACATCAGTGGCCCCTGGTGAAATGAACCTTTCCAGGAACATGCTCGTTAACGCCTTGGAAAAGTATTCTTTGTCAGAACAACATGAGGAAGAACAAAAACGACTGACAGATGCTCAGACCGAAATCATCGACCTTGGACATGGCAGAACTCTGGTTCTAATTCCAGATGATCATCTACCTCACACATCTATCAATATTACCTGGCCGGGGGGTAATTCTATCACCATTCCAGACGAACAGGGGCTTGCTGAACTCTCAGCCAAAACCCTGACTAGAGAAACTAAACACAGAAGTTTTGAACAGATGCAGGAATTTCTCAGGGACAGGGCTTCTTCCATAAATGCCTCTGCAGGACGTGAAAGTTTCAATCTAACCTCACGTTTTCCAGTAAAATACAGCCAGGATATCATGGAACTCGTTGCCGAAATAATAAATAAACCTAACTTTACCTCCAATGAACTTCAGCGGGCAGTTTCCGAGCAAATCTCTGAAATCAGACAACAGGAGGACCGCCCACTGGGGTACGCATTTCGGCATCTCTTTCCCTTCCTGTTTTCTTCAGGCAGTTATGGCTACCTTCAACTCGGTGAGGAAGATTTCCTGCGCCAGGTTGAGCCTGATGCAGTAAAGTCATTCTGGGAAAAGCAAAGATCAATGCCATTTGTCATATCCGTTTGTGGCCAAATTGACAGGAAATCTTTGGACCAGCTTGTTGACTCCCTTACTGAACAAGAACCTGCAGAGGTCGCTCATGAGGCTGGATTTGCGTGGTCTCAGGAAAAAACTAAAGATGTGATTTTAAAGGACAGGAGTCAGGCCCACATTCTCATGATCTTCCCCATACCCGGAAAACTGGACCAGGACACACCAGGACTCAAAGTCATGAATAAAATTCTGGCAGGACAGGGAGGTATTCTCTTTAGAGAACTCAGGGACCGTCAGGGGCTGGCCTATTCTGTAAAATCTCTTTTGTGGCAGACTCCCAAAACTGGATTTCTTGCACTTTACATAGGCACTTATGAAGATAAAGTTGATGAAGCAATACAGGGATTTGAAAAGGTGGTTGAAGACCTGAAAGCTCAGGCCCTCAATCCTGAGGACGTGCAAAGGGCCTCCAACCTTATTTACGGAGAATATCACAGGGGAAGACAAACCATTTCCAGCCGCGCTGGAGAAGCATCTTCACTTCTTGTTCAAGGCCTTGACCTTGACTATAACTATGAGATGACAGAACTAACCAGAGATATCACC
>PWPY01000182.1 GCA_003558575.1 Desulfonatronovibrio sp. | reverse complement strand
TGGCTATGTGGTGGACGGTGATGGACGCAAGATGTCCAAATCTCTGGGCAATGTTATTGCTCCTCAGGAAATAATTGACAAATTCGGGGCTGAGATTCTGCGTATCTGGGTAGCTGCTGTGGACTACCAGGAAGATGTGCGTATTTCCGATGAAATTTTAAACCGCCTTGTGGACGCCTACCGCAGGATCAGAAATACAGCCCGCTATTTTCTTGGCAACCTCAATGATTTTGATCCAGAAAAAGATATGGTTGATCATAAAGATCTGCTACCCTTAGACAGATATACTTTGGGCCTCATTCTTGAAAAACATCAGCTGATGCAAAAGGCATATGAAAAGTTTGAATTTCACAAAATTTTTCACACCCTGCATAATTTGTGCGTGGTGGAGTTATCATCTTTTTACTTAGATATAATCAAGGACAGGCTTTATGTATATGCTCCCAACAGCCGGGAGCGCAGGTCAGCCCAGACCGCCCTCTTCCTTATGCTGGAATCCATGCTTATGAACCTGGCTCCGATTTTGAGCTTTACAGCCGAGGAGATTTATCAGCATCTGCCGCAAAAGCTCAAAAGGGCAGGAAATACAGTTTTTGGCCTGCGTCCTGATTTTGAAGATTATCCTGGTTCAGACAGAGATGAAAAGGCAAAGTGGGATGTGGTCTACACTGTACGACAGGAAGTGACCAGGGCCATTGAGCCTTTGAGAAAATCCAAAGAACTGGGGCACTCCTTAGATAGTATGGTTACCTTATACGTTGATGAAGACAAGTTTGATAATCTCAAAGACTTAGAGAATGATCTAAGCTTTATTTTTATTGTGTCCAAAGCTGTGGTCAAGCCCTTAAAGGATGCTCCTGAGGGGATATTCAAAAGTCAGGAAGTGGATGGACTCATGGTGGAAGTGGCCAGGGCTTCTGGAGAAAAATGTGCCAGGGGCTGGATCTATAATGAGGATCTTGATGCAGATCTGGCCTGTCCCAGGTGTGTGGAAATCATGAAAGACCTTGATCTAAGATAGTTACAGGCAGATTTTTCAGTTTATAAACTCAACATTTTAATCTTGGAAATTAGCAGATGACATTGAAACACAAAATTGTATTTATTCTGGCAGGGGTGATTTTATTTCTGGACCAGGTCACCAAGGTCTGGATCCAGAACACCATCCCCCTGTGGGAGTCCAAAACTGTTATACCCGGTCTGTTCAACCTGGTTCATGTCTTGAATAAAGGCGCGGCTTTTGGTTTTCTGGCAGATCTGGAAGGTAATATGCAGACCTATTTTTTCATTGGGGTTACAGGTCTGGCTGTAGTGCTTATCTTTCACCTTCTGCGAACGGTTGACAGGGAGGATTATTATCTTTTTTCTGCTCTGGGATTGATCCTCGGGGGAGCTCTGGGCAACCTCATTGATCGCATCAGGCTGGGAATGGTTATTGATTTTCTGGATATCTATGTGGGCAGTCACCACTGGCCGGCTTTTAATGTGGCAGATATGGCCATATCCATCGGCGCAATTCTGCTTTTAGTCTCATTTTATAAGAAAAAAAGATATGCATCCGGTTCTGATTGAGCTTGGGCCCATTAGCCTTTATTCTTATGGTTTTTTTATAGCAGCCGCATTTTTGCTGGGCATGGCCTGGACTATGCGTGAAGCTGGAAATAAAGGATTAGATAGCAGATACGTCCAGAATCTGGGTTTTTATGTTATTCTTGGAGGGCTGGCTGGAGCAAGGCTCAGCTATGTGGCAGCCTACCAGGATGTTTTCAGTGGAGACCCTCTCGGAGTCCTGAAATTTTGGAAAGGAGGGCTGCTTTTCTGGGGGGGAGCAGTGCTGGCTGCTCTGCTCATGGTTCTGTACCTATATCGTAAAAGGCAGAGAGTTCTTTCCTGGCTTGATGCTGCTTCTCCTGGAACGGCACTGGGATTGTCGGTGGGCTGGATCGGCTGTCTGGTATCAGGTTGCGGTTACGGAAAGCCATCTGATCTGGCCTGGAGTATTATGCCTACCCATCCGGATGCCATTGGACCTTTGTTTGTTTCTCTGCATCCTGTCCAGGCTTATCATGCTGTGGTGGCACTTTTTTGTTTTTTTATGCTTTTAATTTTGAAAAATAGAGTGAGTGTCCAGGGACGCCTTGCTGGTATTTTTTTAATATCTTATCCAATAATGAGGATAATAGTTGATTTTTGGCGAGGAGATCTTCAGCCTGAATTCTGGGTCATGAATATCAGTCAGGTTATTGGATTGGGAATTGTTGCTATTGGAATATTTTTGTACAGGCCTCTAACCTCTGGAAATTAGTTTGTTAACGGAGCAGATATGTACGATGTTTTTTTTGATAATCCCATATTGATTCTTCTAATTTTGCTGCCAATTTTACCCAATTTATGGGCTATCATGCATATTTTTAAAAATGATTTTGACACGCCCCAGGAAAAAATGATCTGGCTGGCTTTGGCTGTATTTATTCCGGTTATGGGCGGACTTGTCTATCTGTTTATGGGCCGCAGGAGGGTTGTTACCAATGCAAAACATTAAATATCTGATCCTGTTGATTGTCTGCCTGTTTGTGACATCCTGTGTTACAGCCCAGTCTGATGTGGACAACCTGCGCCAGCAGGTTCGCGCTTTAGAAAGAAAGCAGCAAAGAGACAGGCAGGATATGACCCAGAGGTTAGGAGAGTATGAGGTTTTACTCAAGGAAATTGATGAAGGATTGTCTCAGGCCGGAGGCAGTGTACAGGCTACACAGGCCAATCTCTGGGCTGAAGTTGAATCCATGCGTGTTCATCTGGCAACGGTTACTGGCAGCCTGGATTCGCTGGAACGACGATACAATGAAACCAGTGAAGAACACCTTGATTCCCGGCAGGCCATAAGAGAACTGAGAGCCAAGACAACCGAGCTTGATCAGTCTGTAAGGATGATCTCCAGTCAGCTTGGCATTGAAATTTCTTATTCTGATACAGAAGGGCCGCATATTCCGGAAGAAGCATCCCAGGTGGAAGATTTTCAACCTGCCCCGACAGCGCCGACCTCTGCCAGAGCCCTTTATCAGCGGGCCTTAGATTCTTTTTTTGACCGTGACTACGAGCTGGCTCAATCCTTATGGCAGGAATTTGCGGAAAATTTTACAGATCATGACCTGACCTCCAATGCCTATTTCTGGCAGGGTGAAAGTTTTTATCAGATGCAGAGGTATGCCCAGGCAGTTCTGGCTTATCAGGAAGTGATTACTAATTTTCCTGACAGCAATAAGATGAGTGCCAGCATGCTCAAGCAGGGTATGTCCTTTTTTCACTTAGACAGGGAAGAAGCAGGGGAACTTGTATTAAATGAGCTGGTCAGTAAGTTTCCTGATACAGCTGAAGCCAGAAGGGCCAAGGCTTTTATTTCACAACAACAATAAAAAATGTATCAACAATACAGCAGGTTTGTAATGGATTCATCAAGTCAGTATTCAAAAATAATTTCTCTTCATTTTTCTTCAGATGTAGTGCGCAGGCCCATGATGTATAATCTGGCCAAGCATTTTGACCTGACATTTAACATTATCAAGGCCAGGATAAGTCCCAGGGAAGAGGGGCATATGATTCTTGAACTTTCGGGTAAAGAAGAAGATTACAAAAAAGGTATTTCTTACCTCCAGGAACATGGGATCAGCATTCAGGATGTAGCCCGCTCTATTAACAGAGACGAAGAATCATGTACTCATTGTGGAATGTGTACGGCACTGTGCCTGACTAAGGCCCTTTATCTTGATCAGGACACCAGGATGGTTCTTTTTGACAGCAGCAAGTGTACAGCCTGTGGCATGTGCACAAAAATATGTCCGGTATCTGCCATGCAGACAGAGGCCAATGGAGATTTTTAGTTACAGAGGTAATTTATTTAAGTCAGTTTTTACTTTTAAAACCTTAAAATTTTATGTATGTCTGCAGTTACTCAGTGGATAAAGTCTATATTTCAGCCACTGGTTTTTTAGATTCTTGACAGCATCATTTTGAGTTTGGGAGGATTTATGGGTAGCCAGGATAGAAATTATTCAAGGGTTTCCACCAGGATCAAGGCTTATGCCCGGGTGACTCCCTTTGCTGATGCCAAACCAATTTTTACAGGCTGCTTTGCCTGTGATATGGATGACCAGACGACCAAGAATCTTTATGGTTCACACGTACCAAGAGAACTCATTGCTTTTCTCAAGGGGATGGATGAAAAACTTAATATGATTCTGAGCCTCCTTAATCAGGGAAATATTCAGGATGACTTTCCCATTGCTGCGGAGGTAGTAGAAATCAGTGGTGCAGGACTTCAGTTTATTTCAGATGAAGCTTTTAATGTTGATGACGTGGTGGAAATGGCCCTGATCTTATCCCAATTCCCTCTGAAGGTTGTTGGCATTGTCGGGCAGATTCATCGCAGGACAAAAGTGAAGAACATTCCTGTATGGGTAGTGGAGTTCACCAGTGTCAGGGATATAGACCGCGAAAAAATAGTTCAATTTGTATTTCAGGAGCAAAGGGAACAAATCCGGGGCAATAGAAGTGAAACTGACAAATGAAAGATATATGGCTCTTGCCGAGATGTACCTTATGGATGGTCTGGGCAGGAAGGTAAGTGGACTGATTCACAACTTGAATAACTATATCCATGTGGTGGATATGCAGATGGCCATGCTTGTAGCCAAAGCTGGGAGTTCCGGGGATCAGCCCCTTGCCGCCTTTGAGAGCAAACTTTCAAAATCAGCTAAGGGCATGTCCAGAATCGTAAAGGCTTTGCAAAACAATGGTCAATGTTCATTTTATGCCCAAAAGGATCCAGCTCAGATCAATATTGCTGATTTTCTTGCATGGCTGATGCAATTCTGGGAGAATGATCTTTTTTTCAAGCACAAGGTTTCCTGTGAGCTGAATGTAAAGGAAGTCAGTTTAAATTTGCTGGTTTCCCCTTTTCACTTGACTGTTTGCTTGGAACAGGGGATAAGAAATGTATTGGAAGCTTATCAGGAGATTGACGATCCTGATAGGAATCGTCTTTTGATCAGTGTTGATGTCCTTGATGAAAATGTCAACATAGAGATTTTATCTTTTACCGGCATTCCTGATTTAAACCCCTGGGAGGAAGGAAGTTCATCAAAACCCGGCCACTTGGGCATGGGGCTTCCAGTTGCCGCTTTTGTGGCCAAAGATATGGGATGTACGATTGATCTGCATGGAGATGGCGAAAAAACAGTTTATTCTGTTTTAATACCACGCAACAGACAGTAAATTTTGTTGGCACCTAAAAAACAGTTTTAACTTTTTAACTTAAATAGGAGGAAATCTATATGATCAGGTTTTCTAAATTATGCTTTCTATCGCTGGTTTCAATGTTTATTATTGGCCTGGGCAGCACAAGTTTTGCCGAAACAAAGATAGTGATAGAGCCCAAGGCTGAAAATTTTGTTTATTATATTGATAACTCAGGTTCCATGGGCTTTGATTATGAAGCACTTGGAATGACCAAAAGTAAAGCTGCCAGAGATATTCTTGTGGCCATTAATAATGAGCTTCCTGAGCTTGAGGCCAATTTCGGCGTTTATACTTATGGCCCATACAAAGAATACAGGGCAGCTTCCGGTTTTAACCGCCAGGCTCTCAATGAATCCGTAACAGCTATTCCCACAGATTTCGATATCTTCGGACGTCAGACCCCCATGGGGTCAGGCCTGCTGGAGTTGGATAAAAAGCTGGCAGGGCTTCAGGACCGCATGGCAGTGGTAGTTGTTACTGATGGTGAGTCTAATATTGGTCCAGATCCTCTCCCTGTTATGCAGGACATGTACAATCGTTATGGCAACAGGATCTGCTTTCATTTCATCAGCCTTGCTGAGACTGCAGATGAAAAAGCTTTTGTAGATGAACTTGCCGGACTAAATGCCTGCTCAGTTCAGGCTGATGCCAGTGAGATTGCCAAGGATTTTGTTCGCGCAGACTTTATTCAGAATGTTTTTTATGATTCTAGGCAGGTAGTTGTTGCTCCAGAACCTGAGCCAGCTCCGGAACCCAAGCCTGAGCCAACAGAAGAAGTAATTGTTTTCAGCAATGTAACCTTTGACTTTGACAGCGCTCAGATCAAGGCTGAATACAGGGATATCCTGAGGGAAGCTGCCGAGATTATCAAAGGCCGTGGTGACAAAGAAGTAGTTGTTGAAGGTCATACTTGTAATATTGGTCCAGCTGAGTACAATATGGGATTGTCCCAGAGAAGAGCCCAGTCTGTTGCAGATTTTCTGGCTGAACAGGGTGTAAGTGCAGATCGCCTGGAAACTAAAGGCTATGGTCTGACCAACCCAAGGTTTGACAATAGTACAAGAGAAGGCAGATCTCTCAACCGTCGGGTTGAAATGAACCTCAAATAAACCAATTTGCCCGGCAGCCTTACCAGGTTGCCGGGCTTTTTTTACGTTTACGATTTATTAAAAAATATTATGACCGAATATTTTAAATTGAGGGAACAGTTATGAAAAAAAGTATTTTTTTCCTGCTGTTAACCACACTTTTTTTTGGCTTTTCCCCTTTAGAGTGCCAGGCGCAGGAAGGGGCTATTCTGCTGGAAAAAGACCATTCTCTGCATTCAAACTTTCATAAATTTGCCCTTTCCCGGATTAATACCATTAACCGTAATTTTCTGCACACTCCGGAAAATATGTTTATTGAAGGAAACGGGAGTGTTTATGTGGGACGTTATCATAAAGTAGATCACTCATCAGTTGTTGTTGAGGTAAAACAGATAAATTCAAATACTGCACCTTTTATAGGGGTTATGCAGTATGTTGAAAGTGTGTTTGAAAGTAACGGTCAGTGTAATATCAGTGCTGCCGAGGGACCTTTCAATCCTGTGATGCATCGTAAGGTTACTGAAATTTTCAGATATGTGCAGAACCGCTGGCAGTAGAAAAGATTATTTTGAATATACAGATCGATCCGGAGAAAGATTTATATGAATAGATTAGCTGTACTGGGGGGCGGAAGCTGGGGAACCACCCTGGCAGACATGCTCTGTCGAAAGGGACTTGAAGTTGCTTTGTGGGTCCGGGAAGAAGAGCTGGTCCAGGAAATAAGGACCAAAAGAGAAAATACCTGGTATCTGCCAGGCATAGAGTTGTCTGCCAGGCTTGAAGTAAGCAGTGACGCCCGGGAAGTTATAACAGGAAGCCAGTACATTTTGGTTGCAGTTCCATGTCAGTTCATGCGCGGGGTTCTTGAATCTCTGGTTGATTATTTTCCCCAGTCCCCGGTAGTAATATGCGCCAGCAAAGGTGTTGAGCTTGCAACACTGAAGCCTCAGTCCATTGTAATCGGCGAGGCTTTAAAGAGCAGGAAACCACACTATGCAGTTATATCCGGTCCTTCATTTGCCGATGAGGTAAGCAGAAAACTGCCCACAGCTGTAAGTCTTGGATGCAGTGATCTTGAACTCGGCAGGACTTTGCAGGATATAATGTCCACAGATTTTTTCCGGGTTTATGCCAATTCAGACTTTCGAGGGGTTGAACTTGGAGGTGCCTTAAAGAATATTATGGCCATTGCAGCGGGTATATCTGACGGGCTTGAGTTTGGCCATGATGCCAGGGCAGCCCTTATTACCAGAGGGCTGGTGGAGATGAGCCGCTTCGGGGTGGCCCTTGGCGCCAGAGAAAAAACTTTCATGGGACTTTCAGGCATGGGTGACCTTGTTCTTACCTGTACTGGAGATTTGAGCCGCAACCGTCAGGTGGGGTTAAAGCTGGGCCAGGGACAAACCCTTAAAGAGATACTTGCAAATACCAAAACCGTTGCAGAAGGTGTCAAAACAACAGAGTCTGTTTACCGCCTGAGCCAGGAAATTAAAGTGGAAATGCCCATAACCGGGCAGGTGTATCAGGTCCTTTTTCAGGAAAAAAATCCAGCAGAGGCTGTTGGAGAACTCATGACCAGAGAACTGAAGGTAGAACATTAATTGGGCTTTTCTGAAGGTGCAGTCACTTAAACGCATATTAATCAAAATTTTATGGCTTTGTTCAGTTTTTCTGGGCATTACCATCCTGAGCTTCTGGATTATTCATCTGGCTCCTGGTTCACCTACAGATATGCAGACCACTCTGAGCCCAACGGTTGGGGCTGAAGCCAGGGAGCGTCTGGAAAAAATTTACGGTCTGGACCAACCCATCCATGTTCAATATGCCAGCTGGGTCAAAAGGATTGTCCAGCTTGATTTCGGGCAATCGTTAAGTGGTGACAATCGCCCGGTATGGGATAAAATCAAGGAACGTCTGCCCCTGACTCTTGGGTTGAATCTTATTTCCCTGATCCTTATTCTGGGAATAAGTATCCCCATTGGGGTTTTTTCTGCTCTTTATCAGGGGGGATGGTTTGACCGGTCCATGACCATATTTGTTTTCATCGGCTTTGCCATGCCCAGCTTCTGGCTTGCTTTACTGCTCATGATGGCCTTTGGCATTTACTGGCCTGTATTTCCCATATCCGGAGTTACATCCCTTGACTTTGAGTACCTGAGTTTCTGGGGCAAGTTTGTTGATCTGCTCAGGCATCTGACCCTTCCCATTTTTGTCTTCACCATTACCGGGCTTGCTGGAATGTCAAGATTCATGCGTACATCCATGCTTGAGGTGCTGCGCCAGGACTACATCCTGACCGCCAAAGCCAAGGGGCTGCCAACAAGAATTGTTGTGTTCAAACATGCCATGCGTAATGCTCTTATGCCGGTAATTACCATTCTGGGACTTTCTGTTCCATCCATGATCGGTGGAAGCATTATTGTTGAATCCATCTTTTCCCTGCCTGGACTGGGTCAGCTCTTTTACCAGTCTGTGCTGGCCAGGGATTATCCTCTTGTAATGGGAAATCTTGTCCTGGTGTCAATGCTGACTCTGGCCGGTAATCTTCTGGCTG
>PWPY01000121.1 GCA_003558575.1 Desulfonatronovibrio sp. | reverse complement strand
TATCTGGGCATAATGAAGGGCATTGGATGCTGAAGCCACTGCTTCGGTAAGGGAGGCCAGATATACAGGACCACCAATATTATCGAGCTGACCTTTTTTTTCCAGTTCATTATGAACGGTTAACAGGTCAACCGGGATATTGGTCCTGTAAAGCTCAAGAAAGGTCCTGAAAACGATCTGGTGTGCGGGAGAATAAAAGTCCTCTTCAGTCAGTATATCAACTATTGAATGGAGAACATTATTAGATAAAAAAACCCCGCCCAGAACTGCCTGTTCAGCATCCATGTTCTGGGGGGGCATTTTCCTGATTAAGTCTGATGACACCCTGTTCAGGCTTTCAGGGAGATTGTCTCTTTTTGCTGATGACACCTTGTGAGCCTGTAAAAAACACTTGATACTCCTTACGGGATCAAGCGCGTCTCATAGATTATAAGTGATGTGGGACTGATCTTCTGATTATATCAGAAGATCAGCTCGAAAGTATATTAACCTGTTAGCTCTCTTGAGCTTCCGGTACTGATTCTTCTTCTGCAGCTTCTTCATTCTGAGGTGCGTCCTCAAGAGTGGTTCCGTATTTAACTACACTAACCTTGACTACTGACTGCACATCCTGGTGAATCTTAATTTCAACTTCAAAATCCCCAAGAGTGCGGATGGGGTTATCCAAAACAATTTTGCGACGATCTACTTCCAAACCCATTTCAGTCAGTGCATCTCCAATATTGGTGGTAGTGACTGAGCCGTAAAGCTTTTCATTTTCACCTACACGCACCGGGATGACCACATGAGCCTGGTTGAGTTTGTCAGCAAGGGTCTGGGCTGCCTGACGGATTTTTTCCACCTGGGCTTCGAGCTTTTTCCTTTCCCTGTCAAAAACATTCATATTCGCCTTGGTAGCAGGCATAGCCATGCCTTTGGGAATCAGGTAATTGCGGCCATAACCAGGCTTAACATTTACCACATCTCCCAGACGTCCAAGGTTATCCACGTCTGATCTTAATATTACCTGCATAATGATGCTCCTAAACCGGCATATTCGAAATATCTGTTTACTGATTAAATGCTGCCCGCCTTCACAGGCAGCAGACATATTTATAGACCGCCACAGCGATCCTTTCTGAAAAACTTAGACGGTCCTTTTATGGACCTGACTGCTGTGAGTAGCTGTGTAATAAAGAAGAGCCATCTGTCTGGATTTTTTAATTTCCCCGGTCAGTTTGCGCTGATGCTTGGCACATGTTCCGGTGATTCTGCGGGCGATAATCTTGCCCCGATCTGTAATAAAATCCTTAAGCAATTCCACATTTTTGTAATTAATATCGATATCTTTATTGGCGCAGAAACGGCAAAACTTTTTTCTGGGCGCAAATTTTCTGAATGCCATTTAATTCTCCTTTGACTCGGTCTTAGGTTCAAGCTTTACTGTAAGAAATTTGTAGATTCCGTCAGCGTTTCTGATATTACGCTCAAGCTCGGAAACCTTGTCCGGAGCCAGAGAATATTCCAGACGGATGTAATGTCCCCTGGTCAGTTTGCGTACAGGGTAAGCAAGTTCCTTAATTCCCCAGTCATCATTTTTGTCAACCTGCCCGCCATCTCGCTGGATAATTCCGGCCAGCATGTCAATGACTTCTTTACTTCCTTCAGACCCAAGTTCGGGGCTGAGTAGAAGAAGAGTCTCGTAATTCGCGTTCATTAAAAATCCTCCTTATGGTCGTTTGGCCCTCTTTCCATAGAGAGCAAGGTAAACAGATCTAATTATTTTGATATAAAAACTATGTCAAGCCTAAATAAGCATCTAATTCCTTCATAAATTCAGGGAGCAGACTTTCACCGCGTACCTTTCTGACTATCTGACCTTTTTTAAAAATTATTCCGCAGTCACGTCCTCCTGCAAGGCCGATGTCAGCTTCTCTTGCTTCTCCAGGGCCATTGACCACACACCCCATAACTGCCACTGTAAAAACCTTGTCAACACTCTTAAGTTTTTCTTCCACTGCTACGGCCATAGATACAAGGTCAATCTCTGTCCTGCCGCAGGTGGGGCAGGAAATAATCTCCGGCCCCCGCTGCCTTAAACTCAGGGAGCGCAGGATTTCCCAGGCCACCAGCATTTCATCTACCGGATCACCTGTAAGTGAAACCCTGAGGGTATCTCCCATTCCCTGGTAAAGCAGAATACCAAGCCCAACCCCTGATTTTACAGCGCCGCGCATGGGGGTCCCTGCTTCAGTTATTCCAATATGCAAGGGATAGTCACGTCTTTTGGCTATCAGTTCATAGGCAGCAATGGTAGATAGAACAGATGATGATTTAAGAGAAACTTTGATCAGATCAAAGTTTCTCTGCTCAAGGATATGGATATGCTCCATGGCGCTTTCCACCATGGCTTCAGGAGTTGGACCACCGTGCTTCCTGAGTATTTTCTTATCCACAGAGCCGCTGTTTACGCCAATGCGAATAGGCACAGACGCAGCCTTTGCCGCATCCACCACCCTGTTTACTTTTTTTTCATCACCAATATTACCCGGATTCAGGCGCAGGCCGTTAATGCCTGTTTCAATTGCCCTTAGTGCCAGACGATGATCAAAGTGAATATCAGCTATAACCGGAACAGGCGAACTCTGCAAAATTGTTTGCAGACTAAGTGCTGCTTTATCATCTGGAACTGCCACCCGGACAAGCTCACAACCGGCAAGGGCAAGCTCAGCAATCTGTTCAAGGGTTTTTTCAGCATCTCTTGTATCGGTATTGGTCATACTCTGGACACGCACAGGATTATTCCCGCCTACACCCACTGAACCGACTTTTACCTCTCTGGTCTTTTTTCTCTTCATGAAATTTTTACTATCACCAGCGCCATTTCCCTTCAAGAAATAAATCATAGTGCCTGTTGATATTTACCTCACTAACAGATACTTTGTCAGAATAAATTAAATTGCTGTAAGGCCAGAATAAGACTTATGGCAAAAACTCAGAAACCATTCGCCACTTTGTAAGGATAAAACATGAAAATAGGAATCAGCACCTGCCTTTTAGGTCAGAAAGTCCGCTATGATGGCGGTCACAAGCATGACAGATACCTTACTGATATTCTTGGAAAGTATGTTACCTACGTCCCTGTATGCCCGGAAACAGAATCTGGCCTTCCAGTACCCAGGGAGGCCATGCGCCTGATTGGTGAAATTGAAAACCCAAAACTTGTGACAATCCAGACCGGGATTGATCAAACTAAACGCCTGAAAGAATGGAGTTCAAGCAAGGTAAATGTCTTAAAGGACGAAAACCTGTGTGGCTTCATTTTCAAATCTAAATCACCAAGTAGTGGAATGGAGCGGGTCAAGGTTTACAATGACAAAGGGCATCCTGTACCAAAAGGACGGGGAATTTTTGCAGGAATGTTCATGGACAGACTACCCCTGATCCCGGTGGAGGAGGATGGCAGACTTAATGACCCCAACCTCAGGGAAAACTTTATTACCAGGATATTTGTGTTTTCCAGGTGGAGAGAGCTGTTAGAAAAGGACTTAACTGTTGGACGACTGGTAGACTTTCATACTAAGCACAAACTTCTTATCATGTCCCATAATGAAAAGGCCTACCGGGAAATGGGTCCCATGATTGCCCATGCCAAAAAGTATGATCTCACAGAGTTGGCTGATGAATATATAGCCAAACTTATGGCTGCCTTGAAGCTAAAGGCTACCATCAAAAAAAATGTCAATGTACTCCAGCATGTCATGGGGTATTTCAAGAAACAGCTGTCCAGTGATGAAAAACAGGAACTTCTGGAAATACTTACTAATTATTCCCAGTCACTACTCCCGATTATCGTTCCAATCACCCTCATCAACCACTATGTACGTAAATATGATCAGGAATATTTAAAAGAACAGGTTTATCTAAACCCGCATCCCATGGAGCTGAAACTTAGAAACCATGTTTAATTGTAATAAAACAGGTAACTATCCATCATAGTACTTACTTTCTGCATAGGTTAGGAATGCTCGGCAAACTGGGCGTAAACTGTCTGAACTAATTAGAGAGCGTTAATCAAAATCGTATCAGGACTGAATCTGCTTCGAAGAATGTAATATATCCAATTTTGTCCTGAAAAAGGATAGGTAAAGATTTTGATTTACGGTGTCTTATGAATGAGTTTTTACGACCCTGTTTGCCGAGCCTTCCTAACCAGAAAATCATACACCTTTAAAATGGTGAACAATTAGAAATAAAGCTTACTAAACCTGCTTAGAAAAGACGTACAGGTTGAATCATGGACTATCTCCAGGTTTATAAAATGCCCTGACATCTTCCAGAAGTATTCCCTTTCTGTGCGCCCTTTCCGGAATATATTCCGGCGTGGCCTCTGACTTGTAGACATGTTGACCAATTTCAACTTCCCCGGTCCAGACCACTCTATTTTCCCAAAAGATATTTCCTTCCATTTTATATATGTATCTGCCTGGATCTACAAGATTATCCTTCGAGTCTCTGCAATCCCAGTAAACTTGATGATTCCCTGATACAGGGGTTGCTCCGCTAATCCCATCCACATACTGTGCCTGTTTGGAATCCCAACCCGATACTTCCCTCCATTCAGGAAGGCTAAGGGGTCTTTGCTCATATCCACCCTGGGCTGTGTACCTGGTGGCAAAAACAGAAGCAACATAGTTTCCATCCAGGTCTTCAATCCATATGGCAAACTGATTACTGGCCATCCGTGGCTGGACATGCACGAAAAAGCTGATCTCCACCATGCACATTTCAAGACTGACAAACGGACTGTTTTCAGCGCTGTCAGGCTCCAGGCTTTGTGCGGAAAGTGCCCTTTCTATGGGCATAAACACAAAAAATAGAAGCAATATGAATTTCCACATAATTATTGGCCTGGTGAGTCTAATCATAACCTTTTATCCTGAGACATAGCACAAAAAAGCAATTTCCCTTGAACAATTTTAACAAAAAATATATATATGAATAAAGCCCAAAGCACCCTATGCAAATACTACAAAACTATCCTGTTTTTGTGGCAAGACAGCCCATTTTTGACCGATTTGACTCAGTATGGGCCTATGAACTGCTTTACAGAAGCCGTGAGTTTCCCAATTCAGCAGGAACAATTAAAGATCCTGACCAGGCCACTCTTGAAGTAATCTCCCATGGCTTTTCCCTCGCTCTTACAGCCTCTTCGAAAAAGAAACCTGTATTCATCAACTTCCCAGAAAACCTTATCCTTGAGAAAAGCGCTTTTGCTTTACCTTCTGATCTGTGTGTGGTTGAGATACTGGAAACCGTCAATCCCACCCAGGATATAATTGATGCCTGCCTTGAGCTTAAAAGTAACGGCTATCGCATCGCTCTGGACGACTACTTTGGTCAGCCTGGCTTTGAAGAGATAATTAGAATAGCTGACTTTATAAAAGTAGACATCCTCAAGCTTTCACCTGTGGAAGTCAAAAATCTTGTTAAGAGCCTCTCAAAGAACAACGCCAAAATTCTGGCTGAAAAGATTGAACATTACACTATCTATAAACTATGTAAAAAAATTGGATTTGATTTCTTTCAAGGCTTTTTCTTCTGCGTACCACAGGTGATAACCGGCTCAAAACCTTCATCCGCGCAGATGTCCCGCCTTAAAATGGTAAAAGATCTGTGCGTGGACGATGTTGATCTCTCAGATCTTTCTGAAGTCATAAAAAAAGATGCCTCATTAAGCTACAGACTTCTGAACTTTATCAATTCGGCCTTTTTCGGCTTCAGAAAAGAAATCTCTTCCATTCACCAGGCAGTCACTCTGCTGGGCATTAGACAGACAAAACAATGGTTGCGTGTTAATATCCTTTCAGACATGAATGAAACACCCATGGACAGTGAGTTGACCTTTATGGCTGCCCTGCGGGGAAAGTTCCTGGAGATTATTTCTGAAACTCTTGAACAGCCGCCCTTTCCACCAGAATCAATGTTCATGCTTGGCCTATTTTCTTTGTTAGATGCCCTCATAGGCAGACCCATGGATGAAATCCTTGAAAAGTTGCCCATTGAAGAAAAAATGAAAAATATTCTGATTAATCCAGGCCAGAGTCCTCATGGTTTGTGGCTGAGTCTGGTAAAGGCGCAGGAAAAAGGACAATGGGACAATATAATCCCTATAATCAACAAACTTCAACTCGATCCTCTGGAAACAACCAACGCTTACAACACTTCTGTTGAATGGGTCAAAACATCCCTTGCCCCGACCCGAAAACATACTTAACTGGATTATTTACTCCGACATTGCAAGACAACCCCCTGATTGACTAAATCAGGTTTAGAATTCTCTGAACATGATTTTCAACAGGTCTTGCCGCATCTAAGATCAGGTCAGCACATTCCAGATATAAAGATTCCCTCTCGGTCAAAGTATTCATTACTTCTAAGGTTAGTGGAGACTTGGATAAGGCAGGACGCAGTTTGGGATTTGGATCAGAAGACAGCCTGGACAAGACCAGATCTGCATCGGCCTGGAGATAAACAGTAAGCATTTTATCT
The DNA here is from genome assembly GCA_003558575.1 of Desulfonatronovibrio sp. Taxonomy (GTDB): domain Bacteria; phylum Desulfobacterota; class Desulfovibrionia; order Desulfovibrionales; family Desulfonatronovibrionaceae; genus Desulfonatronovibrio. The sequence continues at coordinate 2,527 of PWPY01000121.1, read as the reverse complement.
TCTTTGAGAATCTCACGGTTGGATTCCCGCAGGATTACGCCTCCTCCGGTGGCCACAACCATACCTTTTATAAGAGCAGTATCTGCCAGAGTCTTCTCCTCAATATCTCTGAAATAGTCCCATCCACGGCTTGATACCATTTCATCAATACTCATGTGGGAATTCTCCTGGATCACCTGATCAGTATCCAGAAATTTCAGGCCTGAACTCTCAGCAACTCTCCTGGCCAGAGTTGTCTTTCCGCAAGCCCTGTAGCCAATCAGATAAATATTATGAAAACGCATTTTTACTTTCAACCCTATTTCTCTATCCACTCCTGAAAGTATTTTTCAATCTCAGGCTCTGATAAAGACGGCGTTGAGTATAAACCAGCCTCATGCCTTTGCCTGAAAGCCTCATAGAGGATAATAGCCGCAGCCACAGACACATTCAGACTCTGCACCATGCCCTGCATGGGAATATAAAGCTCATTATCCACTAAATCCTGCAGATCCTTCTCCACCCCGCTATGCTCATTTCCTAAAATTACAGCTGTGGGTCTAGTAAAATCCCAATCCTTCAGAGCCACAGCAGTGGAACTGAATCCTGTCCGAACCAGGGTAAATCCTTGCTCGTCAAGGGCTTGCTTCATAGCAGCAGCATCCGTGTGGTTAATTCTGCCCACCCATTTTTTGGCTGAAGCTGATGATTTTTTACCCAGAGCCGGGAAAACATTGCTTGTGTATAAGAGGTGAACAGCAGATATTCCAAAGGCGTCACAGCTCCTTAAAATAGCTGAAACATTATGGGGATCATGAATATTGTTCACCACAAGAGTAAGATCCTTCTGTCTCCTGGCCAGTACATCCCTGACTCTATTTTTCCTGTTCTCTGTTCTTGGTCTGATAGTCATGGTTTTAATAAATAGATTAAATACTCCTGATTTCCTTTGGGCCCCTTGATGGATGAAGGCACATGACCCATAAACTCAAGCCCCAGCTCCGACTCAGATTTTCTGACCACATTATCTACGGCTTCCCTGATAAGTGATTGTGATTTTACAACACCCTTAACTGTCTTACCCTGCCCCACTTCAAATTGAGGCTTAACCAGGGCGATGACAAATCCCCCCTGACTTAAAAACTTAATGGCCTCCGGCAGGACAAGACCAAGGGAAATAAAAGAACAATCAATTGTAATTAGATCAACCTGCTCAGGGAGAAGGTCAGAGGATGAGGTTCTGATATTAATATTTTCCAGATTGATCACCCTTTTATCCTGCCTGAGCCTCCAGTGCAGCTGACCATAACCCACATCCAGAGCGTAAACCCTTTCTGCACCATGCTGGAGCAAACAATCGGTAAAACCTCCGGTGGAAGCTCCTACATCCAGACAGATTTTACCCTGAACACCTATGTTGAAATGATCAATGGCAGTAAGCAGCTTATGTCCGCCCCTGCTTACAAAGCGGTCGGCTTCCCTTACGAGGAACTTAGTGTCCGGGGCAAAACCCCGACCTGGTTTATCCACAAGTTGCTCATTACTTTCCGCATAAAAATAGACCTGACCAGCCATAATAAGCCTTTTGGCTTTTTCTCTGGACTCAGCCAGGCCCTTTTCAAAAAGCAGCTCATCAGCCCTTTTTTTCTTTGCCATCAATCATGCCTTTAACAACGCACTAAAAAACTTATTCAAATGGCTGTTCAAAAATTCCAAGCGACGCAGCAATTGGGATATTTTCAGGAGCCAGTTAAGCCCAATGAATAAGTCCGAGACAATGAGGATCCAGCAACAATGAATGATGTGGCAGAATCCTTACGGTATAACCAAAACGCCCGGTCGTATCTGACTTGACTTTGCCTTTATACCTGATCCATTTGTCTTCAAGGTCCTGTGTTTTTTCCATCCTCACTGTGTTTCGATTAATGAAGTTGCCATGCATATCCACACCTCCAGAATAAATCTCAACGATTACATCTTCCGGAGAAAGGCCGTTAATGTATACTTCCGCTGAAATACCAAGTTCATCACCTGCGTACAGATTTTCTTCAGTAGAAGGCTGGACATTTCTAATCTTAACATCTCCCCACTTGGTCATGAGTTCCATTCTCCAGGCAGCCAAGTTCTTGGCCTGTTCAAAACCATCCTTCTCTAACTTGACAAAGTTTTGATAGGCAGGAAGATAGGCTGTACGGGCATAATCTTCTACCATCCTGTGGGAACTGAACACTGGACTTAAATCTTTGAGTCCATTTTTCATTTTCTTAATCCATTCTACAGGCATATTTCCATGAGAGCGATTGTAAAAGGTAGGAACAATATCCCTCTCTAAGACATTGTACAGATAATGACTTTCCACCAGATTCTGATATTCAAGGTCCTCATATTCTTCACCGTCACCGATGGCCCAGCCATATCTATTGTCAGAAGTATAAGCTTCATCCCACCAGCCATCAAGGACGCTGAAATTCAGGACGCCATTAGCCACAGCCTTCATACCGCTGGTCCCACAGGCCTCAAGAGGACGTCTGGGATTATTCAGCCACAC
>PWPY01000240.1 GCA_003558575.1 Desulfonatronovibrio sp. | reverse complement strand
GGGGTTGTGGTTCGAAATCTTGAAGAAGTTGCTCAGCTTGACCTTGGTGATGAAGAGTTCATGCTCCTTAGCCGGGATGTTGATCCTGACCAGTTGAGACTTGTAAAAACAAGCAGGGGAACAATATCCGGCATGGGAGGGCTTTACTGGTTTACACCTGATGAGCCGGTCTGGCTGGGAGCTCAGGCCAGGGCCAGGGAGTTGACTAAGTTAAACGCCCAAAGAGAAATCCTGGAAGATGAGCTTGAGTCCCTGAAAAATGAGCGCAGGCAAAATGCACAGCGCGTGAGCAAGGCCAGGGAGCTTGCAGGACTGTGGTCAGGACTGGAAGACACTGCATGTATTGATGATCTGGCTTCTTTGGGTGAGGATATCAAAAATCTTGAAAGCCAGGCCTGGCAAATCAGGCAGAGTTATCAATACCTGAGCTCGATGGTCCGCAAACGCGATTTGTTTGATCTGCACACTGCCCCAAAAATTTATGCCAGGGCGCACAAACAGGCTCAGGAAGCTCAAAAGTCTTTAGAAAAGCTTAAAGGCAAAATGGCCCGGCTTGAAAAAGAACTGGCCAGGGCTGATTCAGATCAGAAAAAGTTGCAGGGTCAGCATCAAGCCAGGGATAGAAGATTTGCTGAGATACGGGTAACTGTTCAGAATCTTATCAAAGAAGAGCCCTTGGAGGTTCTGCAGGGCAAGGTTGATTTTTCTCAGGCCCAGGCCCTTGCTGATCGGGTCAAAGCCTTTGATGATCAACTGCTTGGCATCGAAGAATCAAGAGACAGGTTTCATCAGGATAAAGGGCGTAAGAATGAGCTTTTGCGTCTGATTCAAAAGGATCTTGAAGGATTTGAAAAAGATTTGAAAGCTTGCCGGAATACTGAAGAAAAACGCCTGTCTGAGTGGCAGGATTTTTATCCGGATATAAATCCTGAATACAGGCAGGGAAATTTTACCAGGGATGATTCTACCCTTTTGAAATCCCAATGGCTGCAGGCAGAAAAGATTCTTGAGAAGATCATCAATGATGTCAGTGCAGAGCATTCTTTGCATCTGCCCCATGATGTTTCTTCAGAAACCAAGGTTGAGTTAATCCTGAACAACATTATTCCTCAGACCGTGGAGCTGGATCGGGTAGAAGAACAATTTCAGAGGCTCAAGGCAGAGCTTAAGGAAATTGAAGCCAGGATCAGAAGCTATGTGCAGGATATAAAGCGCAGGGTGGATCAGGACATTTCCAATCTCAAGAGAAGGTTAGACAAGGTCAACACCATTCTGGCGGATATCAGGTTTGGACGCATCAGTCAGGTCAGGGTTGAGCTGAAACATCTTCCCTCATATACAGGCCTGAAAAGTCTGCAGGGAGACCGGCTGACACTGCTTGATTTTGAGAGCAAGACAACCCTGGAAGAGTTTGTGCAGGAACTTATCAGGAATATATTCAAACATGGGCAGGCCAGGATAAGCGAAGAGCAGATTGCTGATTACAGGACATATATAGACCTGACCTGGTCCATTGCTGATCTTGAGGGCAATGTCAGACAAAAGGGATTTTCCGGCGGGGAAACCCTTGGGATAAATCTGGCCATCTGCCTTGGCCTGCTCTTTCATTGGGGCGGAGAGGCAGGCCATGCCAGGCGAGGTCTTCTGATAATGGCCTTAGATGAAGCTGAACGCCTTGATGAACAGGCAGTCAATACTGTTCGGGAGCTTCTGGACCGGGTGGAATGTCAGCTTCTGGTGGCTCTGCCCAGAACCATGCGTGTACCAAAAACCCTTTGCCATATGCTTACCCCTCTTGCTCAGGGCGTGACTCATGTTTCAGTTTATCATAAAGGATAAGTTCCTGTGATGGATGATGAAAGCATTACGCGTTTTTTGAAAACCAGCACGGGGACAGTCCTCAAGCCAGGGACAGTCCCCGTGCTGATCCGTCATTACTGGGTTTGATCCAGCTGCAACTACAACAAACTATAATTCTAATGGAATTGTCAAAAAACACATAATACTCCCATGGATGATCCTTTGCAGAAATGTCTGGCCTGGACACAGCTTCAAAATCAAGGACGTTCCCCACATCGCAAGGCTTTGGACCCCCTGGTCCAGGCAGGGATTGCGGAACTCCAGGGCCGGGAAGTTGTGCTCGTGGATCATGAAACCCTGTCTAACATTATTGAATCGCAATGCCGGGCAGTCATTCAGGCCAGGGATGAAGCCAATGAGCTAATTTCTTCCATGGGCTTAGATGTGAGCATTACATCTAAGCCCATGGAGGCGCTTGCTCTCTTAAGGGAACTCCATAAACGCTCGGCTGATGAAAAGCCATGTCATGTTCAGGCCCTAAGCTCAGCCCTGTTCCAGGATTCCAAGCACATATTGCGCTTTCCAGTTCTTAATAAGATTTACTCCAAGTGGTCTCAATCCTGTTTTCAGCGTGGTGAATTAAGGGTAAAGTCCTGGTCGGATCTGCATCACAGGCAGGGTTTAAACCTTAAGCATGTCACCCAGGCTCTGGGACAGGCATGCATTCAGGCCGGCAGGGCTTCCAAAACCGAAGATTTTGATTTTTCAGAAATCAGGTTTGTGCTTACTACTGAAAACCTTGCTCCGTTTATGCAATTGGAACTCAAGCGCGGCATGCTCATGTTCTGTCAGGGCTATGCCTCGGCTCTGCCCGGGCTTTGGCTGAAAAATCTTCCCCGGCAATGTAAATGGGTGCATTTTGGTGATTTTGATCCGGACGGGCTGTTCATCTTTGAGCAGCTTTTAAAGGCATCCCAAAGACAGGGGCGCTTTTTCCCGGATCTGCCTTTTTTGCAAAGACACAAGGACCGCCTTGCTCCCTGGAATGCTGCCAGAAAGTTTGATCCAGAAAAGTATCTCCATGACCAGTGCACAGAGCTTGCCTTTTGGGGAAAAGAAAACAATGTCTACGCAGAGCAGGAGTGGATAATGGAAATTCTTGGTCCGGACAGGGTTATTGCTGCCATTACCTGGTGATTTATTCATCTTGGTTTTTGTTGTGAATAAGTTTATTCACTCTTGATTGAATAAATTTATTCATTGACATGTGTTTAAAATGCTTATTCTCAATAAGTCCAGACAAAGGGGCTGGATACAAAACGTCCCAGCCAGTCCTCTGCTCCTGGAACTTTTTGACTTGGGACATATAGCCAGGGTAACCATAACTATTCAGCAGGCTGTAGGGACTTGCTGATCTTCAGTCGATAATGTTTCATGCATCAGGAAAGAACCGCCGGCGTGCGTGGGTGAATGTTTTGAAGGAGACTGCAAGCTATGAAGTACTTAAGAAGCTTTGGCATTACAAAGGCTCTGTCTATTGTCAGTTGTTGTGTTTTGTTCGTTGTCTGCTCTGTTTGCGTAATGGCGCAAGACAAAAGAACGCTGGTCATTGGGGCTGCTTCTGACATCCATAGTCTTGATCCGGCAGTATCAAGAGACAATTCAGACTGGAGGCAGACATATCCCGCCTATGACCGACTGGTCAGATACGAGGTGGTTAAAGGTCAGGGCACAACCAGGGTGGAGCCTTTTGCTGCAGGTTCCTGGTCAGTTTCAGGAGACGGTTTGACCTGGACCTTTTACATTCGCCCGGGAATAAGTTTTGCTGATGGTACCAGCCTTGACGCTGAAGCAGTTCGTTTTTCCCTGCAAAGAGCCCTGGATATCGGCAAGGGCCCAGCTCAAAACTTTAATGTCATAAAGTCCATGCGCGTCGTTGATCCATTAATTCTGGAGATCAAGTTAGCACGTCCCTTTGGGCCTTTTCTCCAGACCCTGGCCACCAATGCAGCTTCAATAATAAATCCGGCAGTGATGGAACATGACCCCCACAATGATCCGGAGTTGGACTGGCTCAGGTCAAACACGGACGGCAGCGGGCCTTTTTCTCTGGAAGAGTGGGTTCCCGGGGAACATGCTGTTTTGCGGGCGAACAAAGGTTATTGGGATGGAACGCCATGGCTTGATGAAGTGGTTGTCAAATTTATTCCGGACCCTGACGAGCGCGTGGCTGCCCTGGAAAACGGCCGGATTCATATTGCTGAAAACCTGCTTATGGAGCAGCTGTCAAAGTTAGAGAGCAACCCGGACATCACCGTACACCGTTATCCTTCTCAACTGGTGGAGTACGTCTATATCAATACTCAACGCCCCCATCTCAGTGATCCCCGGGTGCGCCGGGCCTTGAGTCATGCAGCGGATTACCGGGGAATCATTGAAAATGTTCTCCACGGCAATGCCGTTCAGATGAAAGGACCCATTCCCCAGGGCATGTGGGGACACAATCCTGATGCTTATCAGTATGGATACGATCCCAAAAAAGCTGCTGATCTGCTCAAGGATGCGGGTGTTGAGGATATAAAGCTGACATTAAAGTATTCTGAGCGCCGCTCAGAGTGGAAAGAGATTGCTCAAGCACTGCAGACCAGTTTTTCCCATGCAGGAATACATCTGAAGCTTAAGTTTGTGCCCAACCCGGTCTTGCGGGAACAACTGGATCAGGGAGATTTTGATCTATGTCTTGGGGTCTGGAGTCCTGACTTTGCAGATCCCTACATGTTCATGAATTTCTGGTTTGACTCTGCTTACTGGGGCTTGCCGGGAAACAGGAGTTTTTACAAAAATGAGCTTGTAGATGAGTTTTTGCGCCAGGCTGCAAAGAGTTCAAGCGTGGCCGGTCGGACCAAACTTTACTCCAGGGTCCAGGATATTGTCATTTCAGATGCAGCGTATATTTTTCTGCATCAGATTGAAGCTGCTGTTCCCATGCACAAAAGCGTGCAGGGCTATGTCTATAATCCCATGCTGGAGTCAATATACAATCTTGAATCCATCTGGAAAAAATAATGAGGATCAGTTCAGTGACTTACTGCTTAAAACCTGTCATAAAAAACAAGAAAATGTGTGGCAGTGTTTTGTGACAGGTCGCTGGGCATTGGGACTGTCCCTCGCTGGGAACTAATCCCCGGTACATGCTTTTCGCCTTAGTAAGCGCCAATACCGGCAAAGCCAAAGTGTGAGTTGCGGGGACTGTCCCAGCTATGATTAAGTATTCCTTTCTTTTATTGGGTTGCGGGCAAGACCCGCATTAGCTTGAAGCGTCGTAGCTATTCACCATGCTGTAAGGCCGGCCTGCACCCTGATTTGTTTTCTGCCTTGGCAAACTCTCGGCCTGAGCCCGTAAGTCAAAAGCATTAATTTATTCAAGCTGCCCAGAAGCCGTCCCAGCCCATGATTTTGACTAACAGGCTCAGGGCTGGTCAAACAAGCAGCAATGGCGAAAACAAGTCAGGATACAGGCTTTATCTGAAAGTATGGAAATGTGGTGAACAGTTACGAAACGTCTACCAAGTCTGTCGATCAAGAACGCATTATCTGTCAAAAGAGTATGTTATGAGTAATGAAAATATTTTGACTCCAGAAGTAAACCAGTTGCTGAAAAAAATGGAACTGGTCTGTCATGAACTGGCCTGGAACAGGTTCGGACAGGCAGATGAGCTTTTTGAGCTGACCAGACAGAAGGTTTATCCGGAAAGTATTTCCAGACTGGCTGAATCTTTTGGAATGATGCTGGTCAAGGTAGAAGCCAGAGAGTACCGCATGGAGGAAATGCTAAAGGAGCTGCAGCAGACCAGCAAAGAACTGGAAATTTCCAGAAAACAGCTGCTTAGAGAAAATGCCGGACTGAAAAAGGGACTGAGGGACCGCTTTTCAGCCAGGAGAATCATTGGTCAGAATTCAGAAATGCGAAAGATTCTGGATCAGGTGGAACGAATAGCTGATACTTCTGTTAATGTGCTCATCACCGGGGAGACCGGGACTGGAAAGGAGCTCATAGCCAAGGCCCTGCATTATAATTCATTGCGGGGGCCGGGTCCGTTTATCGCTATCAATTGTTCTGCAGTTCCGGAGAGCCTTTTTGAAAGCGAGCTTTTCGGCATTGAAAAGGGAGTGGCCACTGGGGTTTCCATGCGCAAAGGCCTTTTGGAGCAAGCCCAGGGGGGCACCCTTTTTCTGGATGAAATTGGCGACATGCCTCTTTCCTGTCAGGCCAAGATTCTTCGGGCATTGGAAGAACGCGAGATTACCCGGGTTGGCGGTAAAAAATCCATCCCTGTGGACATACGTGTGGTTGCGGCCACCAACAAGGACCTCAAAGCTGAATCTGCCACAGGGAGTTTCCGCCGTGATCTTCTCTTCAGGCTGAATGTCATTTCTTTTTGTCTGCCGCCTCTTCGTAAGCGGCCTGAAGATATTCCCCTGCTGGTTAAAAAGTTCATGGACTCCCATTGTCAGAGTATGAACCGGGCCTTAATGAAGATCAGTTCACAGGCCATGAACGCACTGCTCAGCCACTCCTGGCCGGGAAATGTGCGAGAGCTTGAAAATGAGGTTGAGCGGCTGGTGGCATTGTCCTATTCCACAACCATCAGGCTGGAAGATCTATCTGAGAATATTCATGGTTCAAATCAGTCCAGTAAAAAAGGTGACTCTATTGCTGGCAAGGCAAAGCATAAAGGGCGAAGAGCTGGAAAAGCCAAGACTTTACAGGCTAAACCTGAACCACAAGTCCAAAGTCTGATTGAATCTGAAAAAAGGATTGTAAAAGAGGCTCTTGAGTCCTGCCAGGGCAATAAAACTCAGGCAGCCAAGCTTCTGGGGATCAGCAGGGAAGGATTACGTAAAAAGATAAAGAGATTATTTGATGACTGATGGCTGTTGTTGTCTGGCAGAAGACCTTCAGCAGGATTTTGAAAGTTTTCTCGCTGTTGCTGCACGATAATGTTAATCTAAGTTTTCCCTCCATGATAATTCAAATTTATACGTAACTACTCACCACATTGTGGGGTTAGCCTGCAAATGTTCACCATGTTTTTACGCTGGACACAGGACCGAGTCCGGGGTGACGGTGAAAGCAGATAAATACCAGTATCTACCGTCATTCCAGAGAAATCCGGATTTCAGAAAAGAATACCGTAAACACCAGCGATCTCATTATATGAAAGCATTATTAGAAAATTGAGATGCGGTTGTCCTGGCGAAAAGAACATAATATCTTTACATCAGTCATTCTTTAGTATATGAAAAAAATTTTATTATTCAAAGGAGGATATAATTATGGAAAACGCTGACATTGAATATTTCAAAGAATTGCTTATAAAAATGCGTGAAGAGATCCAGCAAAAGGGTGAGAATACCATTGAAGATATGACTGAGGATCGGGAAATGTTCGCAGATCCGGCAGATAGAGCTTCAGCTGAATCTGACAGAGCCTTTATCCTGCGCTTGAGGGATAGAGACCGTAAGCTGATACAAAAAATTGAGCAGGCCCTGCAAAGGATCGAAGAAGGTAGTTTTGGACTTTGCGATGACTGCGGCGAAGATATTTCTGTTCCCAGATTAAAAGCCAGACCTGTTACCACTCTATGCATAAAGTGCAAGAGCAAGCAGGAACAGGAAGAGGCCCTTCAGGGAAATTAAGTTCTTTGGGCTGATACATGTTTGTCACCATGATCAGGAGTTTGAACCAGCCTGGTTAATGTGTTTCCCTGCAAATTTCCCCACATCTTTGGCCAGGTCAGTATTTCATGGAAGCCAATTTTTTCCGGTTTGCGGCTGAAGAACTTTTTCAGAAAATTAGAGGGCTTAGGCTGGAAAAGGTTTTTATGCCTGCAAGGGGTGTATGGACCTTTTCTTTTGGCAGCTCTTTAAATCTCGTTTTTTATACTTCCTCCAAAGAAGGAGGTTTTTTTCTTTCCCAGGAAAAACCTCCCAACCCTCCCAATCCATCAGCCCAGGTCATGTGGCTGCGTAAGAAAATCAAAAACAGGAAAGTTACAGATTTTAGAAATCTGTGGTCAAGGAGAAGGCTGGTTCTGGGATTTACTTCTGTCCAGGATTTTCTGGTGTTAGATATCCGCAAAGGTGTATCCATGGAATTAGATCTTTCAGAAGACAGCTGTGAGATTACATGGCCACAACTGCAGGATATAAGCTCCCAGGAGAGGATCTGGGAAAAGTATCCACAAATAACACCACCTCTTCGTAAAAAGTTGAGCATGCTTAATGAAAAGGAGGGAGGGGAGTTGTTGAAGACCCTTGAAATGGGCCATGTTTCGCATTTTTACATCTCATCTACTCCAGGATTAAACCCTTCTCCTTTGTGTTTTGAACCTGAGTACAAAATGTTTCACAAGTTTGACAGTGCCCTTGATGCTGCATTGGAGCACGGTTGGCCCCAGGTTCATGCTCTGGTTTCTGATCTTAAAGGCAGTCAGAAAGAAGAGCATGCCAGTTTGAGGAAACTCCGAAAGAATCTGGACAATCTTGAAAAGGATAGAAAAAGGCTTAAGGAAATGATTTCCAGATCCATATCAGGACAGATTATAAAGAATAATCTTTACGCAATAGACCACGATAAGCGTCAAAATGAGCTCTCTTTGCCAGATGAAACTGGAAATATTCATAAAATTGCTCTTGATCCCAGATTAAGCATACGGGAAAATATGGAAAGGTTTTTCAAAAGAGCAGCCAAGGGAAAACGTGGACTTGACTTTGTTCAGAAAAGAGAAAAAGAACTGCTGAAAAAGATTGAAAGTTTTACCAAGGATTCTTTGAAGAACAAGTTACTTTCCCGGGAAAAAGAAAAGGTTTTATCTAAGCCCGGATCAAAAAAAATACAGAAATACAAGATAGATGTAAGCTATTTTAAATCCAGTGACGGTTTTGTGATAATCAGGGCAAAAAACAGGAAGTCCGGGCATAAGCTTCTGAGTTCCATGGCTAACCCTCATGACTTGTGGTTCCATGTTCAGGGTGGGCCTGGGGCCCATGTAATTTTAAAGAAAGACCACGACTCTGTAGCAGTACCGGAAAAAAGTATTGAAGAAGCTGCAGTTCTTGCGGCTCTTGCCAGTTACAGGAAAAATGATCTTAAGGCAGAAATCTACTGTGCTAAGGTCAGGGATGTACGAAAAATTAAAGGGCTTGAACAAGGCAGGGTTCATGTGGACAAAGTGCTTTTTTCTGTTTCAGTAAGTATTGAATCAGACTTGGATAGCCTGCTGAAAATTTAAAAAATCGGTAACTGTTCAGCATGTTCGAACAAGAAGAACTGGACCCCGGATCTGGTCCGGGGTGACGGTTAAAGCAAGCT
>PWPY01000176.1 GCA_003558575.1 Desulfonatronovibrio sp. | reverse complement strand
CGAAAGAATAATTGTCATGAGCCTGCTAAAACAACTATTCTTTCGGTATGACCAAAACCTGACAATTTAATTTTTCCTCCATCTTGAAAATCTTATCCCTTTTATAGTTCAGAAGATAAATTGCCAGTTCCTTGTCAACTTCGAATTCCAAAGGACAAGGACAACCCTTCCGGCGCAAAAGGCGATAAATTTCTTTGAGGGCCTGCAGGGACTGCCATTCCATATTTCTGACCATGCCTGTTCCTTTGCAGGCGGAGCAACCCTGCATTGTTACTGACAAGGCTGAAGTTCCCAGTCGCTGTCTGACCAGTTCCACAAGGCCGAATCTTGAAATTTTATTAACATCAGTCCTGGCTTTATCGGATTTCAGTGCAGTACGCAGGGCCTTCTCAACTTCACTGATATGTTTCTTGTCCTTCATTTCAATAAAGTCTATGACCACCTGGCCACCCACATCTCTAAGCATAAGTTGGTGAGGAATTTTCTGGGCAGCTTCAATATTTGTCTTAAAGGCCATTTCCTTGAAATCTTTTTCACCGCCAATCTTGCCTGAATTTATATCAACCGCCATCAGGGCCTCAGCCTGATCAAAGACTAACTGCCCTCCACTGGGCAAATCAACTTCCCTGGAAAAAATCTGGCTTATCTGCTTCTCAAGATTAAACCTTTCCAGGAGGGTCCTTTCAGCATCAGAGTGAATCTTGACCATTTTTTTGCGCCTTGGATAAACTAAGCTGGCAAACTCCTGGATCTGGTCTGCTGTCTCTTCATGATCCACCCACACCTCAGAAACATCCTCTGTGAGATAATCCCTTATGGCTCTGAATGCCAGATCCTTTTCCTCGTAGACCAGATTTGGCGCCTTTTCTGCCATACCTTTTTTACGCACTTCTTTCCATAACCTTTTAAGAAACTGCAGATCCCTGGAAAGACATGTCTTATTGCGACTTTCACTCACTGTTCGTACAATAACCCCCAGACCTTCATCTAACTTAAGCTCCTGCACAATGGACTTTAACCTTTCGCGCTCTTTTTCATCCTCTATCTTTCTGGATATTCCAAGCTGCTCCCTGCCGGGAGTCAGAACAAAATATCTCCCAGGAAATGAAAGGTATGTGGTAAGAAAAGCGCCTTTATTACCTGTGGGTTCCTTTACCACTTGAACCAGGAGTTCCTGCCCGGGTTTTAAAACCCTTTGCAGAGGCGGATACTTATTTCCCCTGACAGGCTTGATGTCTGTGCGGTAATACTCAGGATGAATCTCATCCACCTGGAGAAATCCATTTCTGGAAGCACCGTAATTGATAAAAGCTGCCTGCAGGGCCTGATCAATATTATGGATCCTGGCCTTGTAAATATTGCCCTTGGTCTTGGACTGATTGAGCATTTCAACATAATACTCCTGAATCAGCCCATCAAGAGACAGGGCAAGCTCTATCTGCTCACCCGGCAGCACACTGATAAACATTTTTCTTTTTCTTTTAACCGGCATGCTTTCCCCTTACTAAATAAAATTTTTGAAAATCAGTCTTACTTTCTGCTGATTGGATCAGCCCGGATCCTTCCAGTTCACTGAGGGCAGCATCAAGGTCACTGGAGCTTACTCCTAAGGCCCTGATCAACTGCTCTTGAGTCTGGGGCCTTCTCTTAACTGAAGAAAGCACCCTTTCTCTAATGGCAGACTGGTCTGTGCAAATATTTGTTACAGATACTTTTCCAGGGCTGACCGTGGCATTAAATGCTTTACGCCATTCTGCCAGAAAATTACTGGATGGAAGTTCTGCTCCAAGATATGATCCCGGCCTTGACATGGTAGTGATATCCACTCTGTCAGGCCTGAGCTGACTGTTAAAATCGATTAAGCGGTTCAAATTTTCCCGGGAATCATTAATTCCGGGAATAATTAAAACTTCAAGAAAAATTTTGCCCTGAAACTCCTGTCTGAAATCAAGCAGGCCCTGGGCTAACCCTTTAAGGTCAATTGAAGGATGAGGTCTGTTAATTTTTTTAAACTCACTTTCCACAAGAGAGTCAAGGGATGGCAGAACAACATCTGCTGCGCAGAGTTCCTTTCTTACCTGGGGGTCACTGAGCATGGATGAATTGGTCAGTACTGCCACCGGGATATCCAACGGCATCTGTTTGATGGACTGAATTATTTCTCCCAGGCAAGAATTCAGGCACGGCTCACCCTGACCACCCAGAGTAATAAAATCAGAACGCTGCTCATAAGTTTCAAACCAGGTCTGAAGCTCTGAAGCAATACTTTCCAGAGAAACACAGGCTGCCCTTTTTATTGTCTTTATCTCGGTCTTGCCTGATTCGCAATAAAGACAATCAAAACTGCATACCTTGCAACCCAAAAGATCAATCCCGAGAGATGAGCCAAGTCTTGATGACATGACAGGTCCAAATATATATTCAAACATCATTTAATTGATTTTCCGGACTTTACGATTTAGGTTTCAAAATTCATGACTATGTTCAATAATAAATTACAAGGAGACACCTCGCCAATGATAAAACCTGGTCAATTGGTAATGCTGGTTAGCCCAAAGGGCAAGCGTTACTTTAGGATTCTAAACCCTGAAGAGATAATTAACACCAATGACGGACAGCTTCAAATGCAAAATATCATGGAAAAAGGATTTGGCAGTACTCTTGATACTCACTTAGGCAGGACTTATACTGTATTCAAGCCAACCCTTTATGATCTCATCAAATCAGTAAAGCGCAGAACACAAATCATTTACCCCAAAGATATTGGATACATTATTGTCAAGCTTGGAATCGGTCCAGGATCAAAAGTAATTGAATCAGGATCAGGATCAGGCGCATTAACCACAGCTCTGGCCTGGTTTGTAGGGGATCAGGGCAAAGTATATTCTTATGAGCGCAGAGAAGAATTTGCTTCCCTTTGTCAAAAAAATCTGCAGCAAAACGGACTCAGTGGCAGGGTGGAAAATATCCATAAAGATATAAGTACTGGATTTGATCAGACAAATGTTGACGCCCTTTTTCTCGATGTCCGCACCCCCTGGGACTATCTTGAACATATACCTGGGGCATTGCTTCCCGGGGGACCTGTGGGGTTTCTTCTACCTACAACCAACCAGGTGAGTGAACTCCTTGCGGCCATGGAAAAAGGCCCCTTTACCTCAGTGGAGGTACTGGAAATCCTGGTGAGAAGATATAAACCTGTACCAGAGAGGCTAAGACCTGATGACCGTATGGTAGCTCATACCGGCTACCTGATCTTTGCCAGGTTAAAAACAGAGACTGCCCCGGAAGCACCAGTAGATGACCCGGTAGAATATGAAGTTGAAGGAGATGAATTTGATTGTTGATGGAAATGGCTCAGACATTAATTCTGAGTTCAACACAAACCTGATCAGTGTAAAGGAAAAAATCCAAAGCGCTCTGAACAGATGTGGAGATCCCCATCGACAGGTAACGCTTATTGCTGTATCTAAAAAACAGCCCATAAATAAAATTCAAGAACTTATAAATGCCGGCCAGACAGATTTTGGGGAAAGCTATGTTCAGGAAGCCCTTCCCAAAATGGATCAATTTGCTGAATCACCTATTTACTGGCATTTTATTGGAAATCTTCAAACCAAAAAAGCAAAAACTGTCGCTGGCAGATTCAAACTCATCCACTCTGTGGACTCTCTGAAATTGGCTCAAGGTTTGCATAAAAAAGCAAAAAGTCTGGATCTTACCCAGCCGGTCCTCATTCAGGTCAATATTGCCAATGAAAAACAGAAAGGTGGAATACCCCTTGAAGAACTTACCGGGCTTGCCAGAGAAATTTTGGCAATGGAACATCTCAGATTAGATGGATTAATGCTCATGCCGCCTTTTTTTGATGACCCTGAAAACGCAAGACCCTATTTTGCCGGACTTAGAGGTTGCAGAGATCAATTGCAGCAGGAACTGAAAGTTACCTTGCCTCATCTGTCCATGGGCATGTCCGGAGACTTTGAAGTGGCTGTTGAGGAAGGAGCTACTCTGGTCAGAGTCGGTACTGCCCTGTTTGGGACAAGATCAGACTGTTAAACAAAACTGTTTAATCTGCCGATAATATAAAGAGGTATTGTTCACCACATTTTATCACTTTTGCTTAAAGCCTGCATCCTGATTGGTTTTCGCCATTGCTGCTTGTTTGACCAGCCCTGAGCCCGTTAGTCAAAAGCAAGAATATGGACACAGACTCTGGGCTACTTGAATAAATTACTGGTTTTGACTTACGGGCTCATGCTGGGAGTTTGCAGCAACAGAAAACAAATCAGGATACAGGCTATCCCCTCAGCACGGTGAATAGATACATAAAAAGTACCTCTTGACCATATTTTTCTGGTTCATAGACGTTTCATAAGGATTTCTTAAAAGTAAGCTGCTCATCTTTTTTTGTAAGCAGCAATCCTACACCTAACTCAGGAAAGGAACTTTTCTGGACTTTGCTTAAGCATGGTCGATAGTTAGTTTCCATCCGGAAAATCTTTCTTTCCGGATGTTGAAGCTGCCGGTTTTCTTTCCGGAAACGAGGAGTTTTTTCTTTTGGCAAGGAAATCAATCAATTATGAGGAGGCGTATCTTAATACGTTGACGAATAATTGTGCAGATTGAAGCCGCCGAAAGGAAAAAGAGCCGTTTCCGGATGAAAACTAGTTACAAGACATTTTAAACTCGGAACCTGGGACATAACTGATGGATCTGGCAACCATATTAGGCTTGGTAATAGCTTTTGGTCTAGTAAGTGCGGCTATCCTTTTTGGAGGAAGCCCCTTGATTTTTATCAATATTCCTTCAGCACTTATTGTTCTCGGAGGAACAATTGGTGCGACTCTGGTCAACTACCCCATGGGCCATGTCATGGGGGTCATTGGAATCATAAAAAACACCTTTATGACCAATGTGGATAACCCCTCTAAGATCATTGAACAATTCATGGATTACGCCAACAAAGCCAGACGTGAAGGAATTTTATCCTTAGAGCCCATGATCAAAAATATTGATGACCAATATTTAAAAAAAGGCCTTCAGCTTACAGTAGATGGACTTGAACCCCAGACCATTCAGGAAATAATGGAAACAGAAATTTCCTATCTTGAAGAAAGACACGAAACAGGAGCTGAAATCCTTGGCATTATGGGTTCCTTTGCACCAGCCATGGGAATGATTGGAACTGTTATTGGTCTTGTGCAAATGCTTCAGGCCTTAGATGACCCCAGTGCCATTGGCCCGGCCATGGCGGTTGCACTTATCACTACATTTTACGGGGCCCTTCTGGCCAACTTGGTTTTCAACCCCATGTCCGGAAAGCTCAAAGCCAGGAGTAAGGAAGAAATCCTGGCCAAGGAAATGATGCTGGAAGGAATTTTATGCATTTCCAAAGGGGAAAATCCAAGAATTATTGAAGAAAAACTAAACAGCTATTTGCCCCCAAAAATCAGGCGGGCTACAGACTAAGTATATGGCACGCAAGAAAAAGGACAAAAAGCCGGCAAGTGGCCTGGCTCCGTGGTTAGTTACCTTCACTGATATTATGACCCTTTTGCTGACCTTTTTTGTCCTTATTATTACTTTTGCTTCTTTTATTGACCCCAGAAGAGTCAAACTGGTTCTGGGATCAATTACCGGCACGTTTGGAGTAGGCACTGCCAGGCAGGATGTCCTGAGCCAGATTGAAAGTGACTGGGTTGTTGAACCTGGCCCTATGCCTGATGATGGAGATCTGCAGCAGCTTAAGCCTCTTTTATGGGATGACAAAACAGATGATCTCAACTTTGTGGAAAACAGGTTTGTTCAGATTTTTTCCATTAATACAGATATTCTTTATCAACCAGGCCAGATAAACCTGACCCCTGCAGGGGAGAAGCTTCTGGACAAGGTGATCCCGGTTCTGCAGGACCTGCAATATCCAGTTCTCATTACAGGACATACATCTGTTATGCGTGACGAATTGGGTCTGGAACATGAGGCTTTAATGGATCAGGAAATAATTAACCCTTCATGGCAGTTGTCTCTGCACCGGGTACTCAATGTATATAGATATCTACTGGAACATGATGTTGACCCGGATTCCATCAGACTTGAAGCCTTTGGCAAGTACTGGCCCAGATACAGCAACAGGACTGATGACGGTCGCAGAAATAACCGGCGGGTTGAAATCATTCTGGACAAAAGAAATCCTGAATGGACCCATGCCAGAGTGGACGAAGCTGTTATGCCCGCACCAGAAGACGAAGGGCGTTTTATCTACAGAGACTTCATCTTTGATGTGGGACCGCAGGAAAACCGCTGATCCACAAATTCCTTTCCTGAAAACAGGAGTTGATCTTGGCCAGAAAAAAAAAGAAGTCAAAACCCATAGAAGCTTTATGGATGGTTACCTTTGCGGACATGGTAACCATTCTGCTGACTTTCTTTATTCTCCTTTTAAGCATGGCCTCTTTAGATCGCCAGATAATCAGGGAAGTAATAACCATCTTTCAGGAAGATATAGCCTTTCTTTCACCAAGATCAGCCGGGCGGCTTCCTGATCGTTTTCTGGTCTTTGAGGAACTCTTAGAAAAACCCTGGGAAATCCTTGAAAAGCAAAACAGGATAAAAGATCTCCTTTTTCCTGATGATGTTCTGCCTCCGGAAATAAGTAAAAGTACCCTTGATGAGAATTTAAAAATACTTGAGAGACCAGAAGGCATTGCTCTGATGTTAACCGATGATCTTCTGTTTCCCTTTGCACAGACATCGCTGAACACACAGGCCAGACAGATTCTGATGCAGATTGTGCCACTGATAAAGGCTTGGCCTTCTCCAGTAAATATTGCCGGATACACTGACAATATCCCGGGAATTCATAAAGATAACTATGAGTTTGCAGCAGAAAGGGCCATGGCAGTAATGGAGTTTTTAATAATTAACGGTATTGACAATGAACGGATTTCTGTATCTGCCTATGGGCCAAACTTTCCTGTGGCTTCCAATGATACAGCACAGGGCAGATCCCAGAATAGACGCGTGGAAATCCTGCTTAAGACAACGCCCAAAACATTTTTATAATTCAAACTGAACATTGAAACTTATATTGAAATAACTTATTGTTCAGATACTTAAAATCAGAATGCGGCTAGGCTGTTAAGCCAAAACAACCTGGTTATGAAGCATACTTACCCGTTCAGGAGAATATAATGCCTCCCAAAAAGAAAGAAGAAGAAATCCCGGTAGAAACCAAAAAAAAATCAGGAAAGCTGAAATGGCTGCTTTTAATCCTGATTCTCGGCATTCTGGCCGGTGCAGGATACTTTGGGTACAACTATTTTATTGACCAGGATGATCCTGACCAGGAAACCCAGACTGAGTCCCGGGCTCAGACAGCGCTGAAAAGCTATGAAGTAGTTGATCTTGAACCATTTGTGGTCAACCTGGCAGATCCCCTTGGCAGGAGATATCTGCGAACCACCCTGAAAGTTGAAGTTGTGGATCGTAGCGCTGTCCGTGATGTTCAGCAGCATATGCCAAGGGTGCGTGATTCCATAATTCTGCTTCTCTCAAGCAAATCATACTCTGATATAGATACCATGGAGAAAAAAATCCAGCTGCGCAATGAAATTGTAGAAAGGCTTAACCAGTTTATTGGCCAGGGCAGAGTGCTGAAAGTCTATTTTTCTGAATTTGTAGTCCAGTAATTTTTATTAAAAGTACCTACTTATGAATAAAATTCTTGAACAAAACGAAGTTGATGCTCTGCTCAGGGGGCTGACCGGCGGAGAAATCGAAACAGAAACTGATGTCGTTGAAGACGATACAGGTGTTGTTGACTTTGATATCTCCAACCAGGACCGAATCATCCGGGGCAGAATGCCTGTCCTTGAAATCATTAATGACCGTTTTGCCAGACTTTCATCTAACGACATGGCCAATGCCATGCGCAAACGAGTAGATGTAAATCCCATTTCCATTGACATGTCCAAATTCGGGGATTTCATGCGATCACTGCCAGTGCCGACAAGTATTAATATCTTTAAGATAGACCCATTACGCGGCAATGCATTAATGATAATCGATACCAGGCTGGTCTTTGCCTTAGTGGAAAACTTTTTTGGTGGAGCAGGCACCCAGCCCAAAATTGAAGGCAGGGACTTCACACCCATTGAACAAAGAATTGTTACCAAAGTAGCTAAGATGCTTCTGTCCAACTTGGAAGACGCATGGCGACCTGTGCATGAAGTGGGGATTGAACTGACCAGATCTGAGGTTAATCCTCAATTCGCTACAATAGTACCTCCCAGTGATGTGGTGGTGGTTGTAAGCTTTGAAATTGAACTGGAGAACGCCATTGGTTCACTTGTTGTTTGTCTGCCCTACGCTACTATTGAGCCCATCCGCTCCAAACTCTATGCGTCATATCAGTCTGAAAGGTTAGAAGTGGATCATGCCTGGCTCACCAGGTTCAAAGAAAGACTCATGGAAATACCTGTTGATGTTAACATCACTCTGGGACACAGCGAGATCACTGGCAGACAGCTTCTAAATATGGAGATTGGCGATATATTGGTCTTAGATACTGATGAAGAAGACTTGCTTAAAGCACAGGTACAGGGCGTGGTAAAATTTCATGGTATCCCCGGCTTTGTAAAAGGAAATAAAGCCTTTCAGGTCAAAAAAGAAGAAGAAACCCACTTTTAAAAAGGAATATGAGTATGAGCACCGAAGAAAAAGCTGAAAGTGAAGATCAGGATAAATTGGCTGAAGAATGGGCTGCTGCCCTTTCTGACCAGGATGACTCCGAGGAAAATGAAGAGCCCATGGATCAGGGGGCGGATTCGCCGGAGGATGATGAGGCCTTAGCTGACGAGTGGGCTGCTGCTCTTGCAGCAGAAGAAGAAGATAAGCTCGTGGATGAAAAAAAACAGAAGTCCCTTGCAGCAGAAAGCAAGGAACCCCAGTTCAAAGATTTGACAGGAGATGCCAAGAAAAAGCCCGATGGCAATAAAAGGGACATGGAGTTTATACTTGACATTCCCCTTACTGTTACAGCTCAGCTTGGCAGCACCCAGCTTCTTATAAACGAACTGCTGCAATTGGGCCAGGGTTCTGTCATCGAACTCAACAAACTGGCTGGTGAACCTCTGGAAATCCATGTCAACGGCAAACTTGTGGCCAGGGGCGAGGCTGTTG
>PWPY01000279.1 GCA_003558575.1 Desulfonatronovibrio sp. | reverse complement strand
CGAAATTCCAGAGCAAACCTGTCAACCTGGGGATCAATAATCTGGCTTTTAAAATTGCATACCCTTCTTTCCAGAACATACTTTCCTTGCTCAAAATGACTTCTTCGAAGAAGTGTTTCCAGAAAAAGGCTGGTTTGCTCATAATGCCTCAGGATTTCACCGTATTGTTCTTTGAGCCCGCTGTGAATATAGTCCACCTTGGCCATGACCTGGGCGTGGGCAGCATCACGGTCTTCAAGTATTTGAGAGGAAAACATGGAATCCAGATCACCCTTCAGCTCTCCCAGAGCATTAATATTGGCTTCTAAGCGTCGATAATAAAGCTTGAAAAACATATTGGGCACAATTACATTGTGTCCAATATCCTTGACTAAGGTTCTGATAAACTGCAGATGTTCTTGATTCTTGCGCCCAATAAGACGCATATGCAACTGAAATCCCACCCGGTTGGCATATTTTTCAAAAAAAAGACGTTCATGCCAGGAAAGATCCCCTGCCGGTGATATTTCCAACATCCCGATAAGCCCCTTGGGTGGATTAAAAGGAAGCTGATCAATAAGCTCTTTATTACCTTTGATGGGAAGATACAGACAATTGTTGACAATTTTAGGATTGGAACAAAACACAAGCTCTGTACTGCAGATATCAGGCTCAGGGCATTTCCCGAAACAGGTTGCCACCTTGTCGGCTCTGTTTTCATGCAAAAGATACAGGCTGCACTCCAGATCAAAAAAGACCTTGGGAATAAGGACACTTACAGAAAGAAGATCATCAAAAGAATCGTACTCCTGGGACAAATCGAAAAAAACATTTAACGCATTACTCTGAATAGAGGTAAAATCATATTCAGCATAATCATCAATCTTTTCATGCATGCGCTTCTGAACCCTGAATGCTCTTGTCTTATCAAGACATTTAAGGGAAACATCAACCACTTGAATTTGTTCATCCATAATTTTTTCCATTGCAGGTAACCATCACATATTTGTATCTGTTCACAATAATATCTACCCCCGCCTCCAGGTCCCAGGGAGACGTGTTTCGCTAAAGTGGTGAATAGTTACTCATACTTTACCATTTTCAAGCCTGATAACAGATATTGACTTATATAAGACAATTTTTACACTGCAACTTTTAGCAAGTCAAAAAATAATTACGGAGATATACATGCCTGGATACAAAAGCCACGCAATCGGTGCTTTGATCTTTGGAGCGGGCACTCTTGCTGCGGTCAACTGGCTTGGATGGTATACACCTGAGCCACCAACTGCTGTCCTGCTCATGGGATTTGTGGCCCTGGGCGGGCTGTTTCCTGATGTAGATACAGACTCGGTGGGACAGAAACTTTTTTATTCTTTGCTGACCATTATCAACCTGACCCTGATGATCCTGGGCCATTACAAGTGGGCTGCAGTGCTTGGTTTTTGCGCCATGCTGCCAGTAGTGGCCAGACATAGAGGATGGATTCATACATGGTGGGCCATGTTTTTGGTTCCCTTGTCAATATTTATGATACCCATTATTTTTTATGATGTCCCATGGGAAAACCTGTTACCATTTTATATTGCGTCTGTCTTTGGATACTTTACCCATCTCCTTCTGGATCGAAAATTTATTTAGCTCTTGACAAACCCCACGTCCGCCAGGATAGGAATTCAGATTAAATCTTGAACACTGATATCTATCCACCATGACATAGCTGAATCAGAAGACTGGAAGCTGTCCGGATTTCTAAATGTTGCATTGTTTGACCGTCGACGGTTCTGTTAGGCAAAATCAGGACTTGTTTTGATAGACCACAAATAAACAGATTTTGTCTTACGAAGCAGCGACAGGGAGTTTTGCAACATAAGAAATCGGACAGTCTCCAGGATTAAAAGAAAATACCATGAACCATTGCGAACATTAAACAAAAACCTTATGCAAAAACCTCAGTTCCTTAAACAGAAACCCATGCAGAAAGTCATGATTGCCCTGACCCCGGTGATCCTGGCAGCTGTTTACTTTTTTGGTCTCAGGGTTCTGGCCGTCCTTGCAATATGTTCAATTTTTGCTTTTCTCACTGAATGGATCATGGCTTCTAAGCGCAACGGCAAAGTCACCCAGGCCTGTTTTGTCACAGCCATGCTTTATGGTCTTGCCCTGCCTCCTGCTGTTCCCTTCTGGGTGGCAGCAGTGGGTATTATCGTTGGGATTTTGTTCGGGAAAGAGGTCTTTGGCGGCTTTGGAAAAAATGTTTTCAACCCGGCCATCGTGGGCAGAGCTTTTGTCTGGATCTGCTTTCCTGTTGAACTCACATCGAAATTTGTCCCGGCCTTCAGTGGTTTCCCTGGTGGATTCACCAAATGGAGTATGGGAGAAACAGCCACGGGTCCTGCCTTTGCCAATACTTCGGACCTTGACGCCTTTACAACCGCTACTCCCATGTTTGCTGAGCAGACCTACGGTTATATTACAAATCTCTGGAGCCTTTTTACAGGACAGATCACAGGCATTATCCCGGTTGAAGGACACAATTTTGTCCTGGGCGCTGGTTCCATGGGAGAAGTCAGTTCCCTGGCAATTCTACTGGGCGCAGCATATCTCATCTATACCAAAGCCGCCCAGATAAGGCTTATGCTCTCGCCCATAATCGGCGCAATGGGCATGGTTGTTTTCATGAAATTCATCATAGGAGCTGAATCTGTTCCAGATCCAGCCTTTGTCCTTTTATCAGGCGGACTTCTTTACGCTGCCGTATTTATGGTGACTGAGCCTGTCAGCGCTCCCAAAACACCCCAGACTCAATGGATCTATGGAATTTTCATTGGAATAATGATTGTCCTTTTGAGGTATGAAGGAATATTCACTGGAGCCGTAGCTTTTTCCATTCTCCTGGGCAACATGCTGGCTCCTTCTCTGGATCTCTGGAAAAAAAGACTCAAATCCGGAAAAGCCAAAGCATGAAAAAAGAAAGCACAGCATATACTATTTTCTTTATCCTATCTCTTACCCTGTTCTTTGGAGCAGGTGTGTCCCTGGTTCATCACCTCACCAGAGACATGCTGGCTGAAAATGAACTCATGCACCACAATCGGACTTTAATTAAGGCCTTTGGCTTAGAAACCCAGGGTAGCAGTGCTGCAGATTATCTTGAGGCTGTAGAAAACAAACTGAATATCAGAAAGGTTGTTTTTGAAAACAGAGAGTGGGAAGTCTATACCCTGAAAGACCAGGAGAGTTCCCCAGTGGGATTTGTTTTCAAAGGACGAGGCATCTGGGATGTAATAAACGGAATAATTGTTCTTGAGCATGATCTGCAGAAGATGCTCAGCTTGGAATTTCTGGAACAGCACGAGACTCCCGGACTTGGAGCCAGAATCGAGGAAGAATGGTTTAAAGAAAAATTTAAAGGACTTAAAGTTGATTGGGACAACGAGAAAAAACATCGTATAATTATTGGAACCACTGCCCAGCCCGATCCTGAAAACCAGGTGGACTCCATAACTGGAGCCACCCAGACATCCCAGGCCTTAATGGACTCCATTAACAGGGAGTTGGATGCATTTAAGCGTTTAATCCAGGAAAAGCAGATCCTTGATAGAGATTAACCATGGCTGATACACCGAGAAACATACTTACCCAAGGCATATTTTCTGAAAATGCTGTATATCGCCAGGTGCTTGGCATCTGCTCGGCCCTTGCTGTGACCAATCTTCTGGCCAATACCCTGTTTATGTGTGTGGGGGTCATCTTCACCACAGTCATGTCCAATGTAACTGTATCCCTTTTGCGCAATCATATTCCCAAAAGGGTGCGCATGATCACCCAGGTGCTCATTATTGCCAGCTATGTAATGATGGTGGACATTGTCATCAAAGCCACCAGTCCTGATATACACAGGTTTATCGGTCCTTATGTGGGATTAATCATTACCAATTGCATTATTATGGGCAGGGCTGAAGCCTTTGCCTCCCAGAACAGGCCCTGGCCATCATTCTGGGATGGACTGGCTGCTGGCCTTGGCTATTCCATGGTTCTCATTGCCATTGCCCTGGTACGTGAACCACTGGGATTTGGAACCGTACTGGGCATGGATCTGCCGGGCAAAGATATCTGGTGGTACCAATGGACCATCATGGTGATGCCTCCAGGAGCATTTTTCATGTTAGGCATTATGACCTGGATAGCCAGGGCAAGGCTCGTAAAGGAATAACTGAAGAACATTATGGAACCAAATATTGACAGTGGATTTTTAAGCGCAACCCTGCTGATTTTCCTTTCAGCAGCCTTTACCAACAATATCCTGCTGGCCAGGTTTCTGGGGATGTGTTCCGTTTTGGGCGTATCCAAAAAGGTTGATACCAGCATGGGACTCGGTGTGGCTGTTATCTTTGTAACCACAGCAACATCAGGCATCAACTATATTGTTTACAACTATCTTCTTATACCATTGGAACTGGAGTATCTGAGGCTCATTACCTTTATCGTAATCATTGCCTCATTTGTTCAACTTGTGGAAATGATTGTGGAACGGGTGTCCTTAGTCCTGTATAATGCTCTGGGAATATTTTTGCCGCTTATTACAGTAAACTGCGCTATCCTGGGTGTTTCCCTTTTTATGATCGGCCAGCCCTATTCATTCTTAGAAGCTCTGTCCTTTGGTGCTGGAAGCGGCTTTGGCTGGTTTCTGGCCATTATGCTCATTGGTGGAATCAGAGAAAAAATCAATGAAAATGCCCTGCCCAAAGGACTGGCCGGACCTGGTATCACTCTAATTATTATCGGAATAATGGCCCTGGCCTTTGTGGGGTTTTCCGGAATGATAAGTATCTGACAGGAAACATTAGTATATGCTCGCTTCTATCTTAACAGCCCTGGTCTTCCTGACAGCCACCACACTTATCCTGTCTCTGCTGCTGATAATAGCAGAAAAATGGATACTCAACTATGGCCCCTGCACCATTGATGTTAATAACGGTCAGAAAGTCATCGATATCCAGGGAGGTTCCAGCCTCTTAAATTCTCTTTCTGAAAATGAAATCTTCATACCCTCTGCCTGTGGCGGCCGGGGCAGCTGCGCATACTGCAAGGTCAAGGTTACCCAGGGAGGTGGACCATTAAGCCCCATTGAAGAACCATACCTTTCTGAACAGGAGATAAAGGATAATGTGCGCCTGTCCTGTCAGGTAAAGGTCCGTGAAGATATAAAAATTCAAATCCCGGACGAACTTTTTAATGCCCGGCTATTCAAGGCTGTTACTGCCTCGAAAAAGATGCTTACTTATGATATTATGGAGCTTGGCTTTGATCTTGTTGAACCAGACGAAATTGAATTTACTGCTGGCCAGTACATCCAACTTGAATCCCGGGAATACAAGGGAGCGGATTCTGTAATCAGGGCCTATTCCATCTCATCCCTGCCCTCTGAAAAGAAAAAGATCGAACTTATCATGCGCCGCGTTCCTGAAGGTATCTGTACTACCTGGGCCTTTGACCACCTCAAAGAAGGACAGGAAGTATCTTTAAGCGGACCTTATGGTGATTTTAAACTTCAGGATACAGATGCTCCAGCAATATTTATCGCCGGAGGAAGCGGAATGGCTCCCATCTGGAGTATTCTTCGTCACATGCATGAAAAAAACATCAACAAAAAATCCTATTATTTTTTCAGCGGCCGGATTTATGATGATCTTTTTTTCACTGATGAACTTTTTGGTCTGGAAAAGAAATTATCCGACTTCAAATATGTTCCCTGCCTGACCCGGGAGCCTGAGCATTCATCCTGGAAAGGAGAAAGAGGCAGGATTCCAGAAATTTTGCCCAGGTACATCCCTGATGCTCAGGAATATGAAGCATATTTATGCGGTTCATCCGCTCTTATTGAAGCCTGCTGCAGCAAGCTGAGCGAGCTGGGACTCAAAGACGAAAAAATGTATTTTGATAAGTTTGAATGAGGTTTTACAATGAAACAAGCACCTCAAGACAAAAGACTCATGGAATGTCTAAGGCCTTCAAAATTTTCAGGTTCAGGCTTTATGGGTGATGATCCAAGGGAAATGGAAGAAGTCATATCTGACGATGCCTCCACCCTGGAAAAACTTGGAATAACAAGACAGGATATAGTTAGTTCCCTTAAACTGATCTTCAAGAAAGCTGAAAAGGAACTGGGCGATCCGGTCACAATTACCAAAGACCTCACTGCTGAATATATCTCTTGCCGAGGTAAGATTCCATCTCCTTTTCCAGGAGAAGGAGCATTTACCAAAGATATGGTCCAGGTGACATCTAACCGTGGAGATGTAAAATTCTACATCACTCCCCTGTCCATCCATCTCATTGAAAAACACGGTTTTTTTCAGGGTAAGGGATCGCCCTTTCGCATTGAACCTGAATACATTGCTGGACTGTAAGAAATAATATGGTTCTCCGACGTTTCATGTGGATTTTTTAAAAATAAGCTGCTCATCTTTTTTTGTAAACCAGGAGCGATAGGCTGGTGAGTTTTCTTGTGTACGCCAAAAGGGGGAAACCGGACCGCACTTCAGGTTTGCTTCAACATATACTATAGATAATCAACAAATCTTCTACAAAAGTAGTCAAACCAAATTATTAAGAGTCCGGAGGGGGCAAATATCCCCCTTTGGCGGACATTAGAAAACTCCCTGCCGAAAGCGGGACAAACAAAAAAATATGAGCAGCAATTCCATACAAAACATCGAAGAACCAAAAATATTTACATAGAAACTTTGATTTTTTTATCATGACCAAAAAAAAATTTTTACTTCACTTTCCAGTAATAATACTATCCCTCGTCCTTCTAAGCTCATGCTCTGAACAACCCAGGACAGATCATGTTCTTTCAGGATGGACCATGGGGACCTACTACAGAATAACCTTGATGCAGGTCACCCCTGGTCAGATAAAATCAGCCCAAAGCAAGGTCAACAATGTCTTAGACAAAATTAATCAAAGCATGTCTGTATTTGAGCCAGGCAGTGAAATTTCCAGATTTAATGAAATACCAGCCGGACGAAAACTCTGCGTATCCCCTGACTTTGCAGAGGTTATGCGCATTTCCTTCAAAGTATATGAGATGACTGATAAGGCCTTTGACCCAACGGTTGCACCTCTAATTGAACTATGGGGATTTGGTACTGATAAAAGAGTTCAGGATTTTCCTCACGGAGATCAGATCAAGAAAATCCTTCCATCCGTGGGATTAGACAAAATCCTGATGGATGAAAAAGGATGCCTTGTCAAAAAACACCCTCATACCAGTCTGAATCTCTCTGGGGTTGCCAAAGGATACGCAGTGGATCTCATTGCCCGGGCAATGGAAGATCTTAAGATCATGTCTTACTTAATTGATATCGGGGGAGATATGTATGCTGGACAGGCAAAACCAGACGGCACAGCCTGGAGAATCGGCATCAGCGCCCCCCTGCCCCATGCTGGTACTCAAGACTATGTTGAAACCGCGGAGATAACTAACCAGGCCCTGGCCACCAGTGGAGACTACCGGAATTTTTTTATAAAAGACAATATAAGGTACAGCCATATCATTGATCCAGCCACAGGTTATCCTGTCCGTCAGAATATAATCAGCGCAACTGTAAAAGCAGATAGTTGCGCCCTGGCAGATGCCCTGGCCACGGCCATGCTCATCATGGACAAAGATCAGGCACTGCAGCTCAGTACAGAGTCAGAAATATTTGAAGTCCTGCTCATCCAAATGGGCCAGAATGAGGAAATATCCATTCATTCCAGCTTTGGTTTCACTGAAACAGGTAAATAGTTATCCTTAGCAGGCTGTTAGACTAGTTTCCATCCAGAAAGTCTTTCTTTCTGGATACTGAAACAGTCGGTTTTCTTTCCGGAAACAAGACTAAATATCCATCCCCCATTTCTTCAACAGCTTCATGCCGCCATAAACATTCAGGGTATTATTGAAGCCATGCTTCCTGAGCTTAAGCTGAGATTCATAAGAACGGCCTCCAGTATTGCAGACCAGAACGACAGTCTTTGCCTGGGGCATCTTATCCAGATGCTCTTCCATAGATTCATTGGGAATGTTTTTCCATTTATCCGGATATTTTTCCAGAAGCTCCAGGGCGTTCTCTACATCACGACAATCAAGAAAGACAACATCCTGATTGTCCCTGTCTCCCCACATTTCAGCAAACTCCTCAGGCCCCAAACCAACATTTCTGCCCATGAGTATATTCTCAGCTGTGTGCCCCAGGTTGTTCAGGATATCCATGGCTGAATTAAATGGCGGGGAGTAGGCCAGTTCAATATTGCTGATATCCTTTGTAGTGGGCTTTTGAGGAAGAATAACCGCCACAGAATCAATTCTGCCCTTGAGACTGTCACCATTGGTGCTCAAACCCTGGACCCCAAGCACGCGCCCGGTTCCCTTCTCACAAACCATTTCCAGGATCATGAGGTCTTTTTCCGGATAAAAATGAGATTTATCAAACTGAACCACAAAGGCCTTAATAGCTTCAAATCCTTCCCTTAAGGCAGACTCATAGCTCAACCCGGTTCCAGCCACACCGTGATCAAAAAGTTTGATCACAAATGATCCTGTAGCCCCTGAAAATGTATCTTCACCTCCTGCCAGGTTGGTTCCGATAACCCTGCCCTGCCTGTTGGCCATGGAACCCAGTGGAAAGTAACCCGGCTTGTCCGTAACCAGATTTTTGATTTCAACGCAATCACCACCGGAATAAATATCAGGATCTGAGGTCCGCATATACTCATCAACAATAATCCCGCCCTTTTCAGAAACTTTTATCCCGGCCTGTGCAGCGAGAGAAGAATTGGGAACAACTCCCGTTGCCATAATCACCAGATCAGCATCAAATTCTCTTTTGTCTGTGCGCACTTTTTCAACTTTGCCCTGACCGGTGAGTTCCAGAACTTTTTCATCTGTATAAAAAGTCACTCCATTATCTTCCATAACCTTTTGCGACATACGGGCCATATCAGCACTTACAAAGCCAGGAAGTATCTGGGGAGCAATTTCTATAACCGCTGTTTCAATACCCCACAGGTCAGTCAGGGCTTCGGCCATTTCCAGACCGATAAAGCCTGCCCCCACAACTACGGCTTTTCCAACAGCCCCCTTGCTGATCCTTTCCCGGATATTAATGGCCTCTTCCAGTCCGGAAACACTGAATACAATATCCAGATCAATTCCAGGCAAAGGTATCTTTCTGG
>PWPY01000100.1 GCA_003558575.1 Desulfonatronovibrio sp. | reverse complement strand
GTACTTCGGCCCATTCTGCAAAAAAGTTTTCTTTTTTCAGGGAGATGAATTGTTCATGGTCAACAAAGTAGTAATCCCTGCCGTTCACTTCTCCCGGGCGCGGAGGTCTTGTGGTGTAGGAAATGGAAAAGCCAAACCAGGGATATTCCCTGATTAGCATATTAATGAGGGTACTCTTCCCAGCTCCTGAAGGGGCGCTTATGATTAACAGCAAGCCTTTAGTCATTATTTTTTGTCCTCAACGCTTTCCAGTCTTTGGGACATGGTCTCTGGCTGAATGGCTGACAGGATAACGTGGTTTGAATCAGTTATGATCAATGACCTTGTTTTTCTTCCCTGGGTTGCGTCAATGAGTTTATTTTCATTGCGTGCGTCTTCACGCATCCGCCTCATGGGTGAAGAACCAGGGTTGACAATGGCTATGACCCTGGCACTGACAACAGAATTTCCAAAGCCGATATTTAATAATTTTAGCTTTTCTGATGACATAAACCATCCCTTTATTCAAGATTCTGGGTCTGTTCCCTGCATTTTTCAAGTTCTGCCTTGAAATCCACGGCAATACGGCTCATGAGGGTGTTCTGGCATTTATTGGCACAAGTATTGATTTCTCTGAATGCTTCCTGAAGAATAAAGTCCAGCTTGCGTCCAATTTCCACATGTTTGTCCAAGAGTTCTTCAATGGACCCCAAATGTGCTTTTAATCTGGTAATTTCTTCAGAAACGTCAAGGCGATCAGCCATAATTGTCAATTCCTGCAAAAGTCTGTTTTCATCAATTTCCAAAGACAACTCCTCTGTGAGTTTGCCAAGCCTTTGTTTTAAATCATTAAATCTTAACTGAGTGTTGTCCGGGGCAAGCTCCTGGAGTTTTGAAGAGAGGTTCTTCAAAATGTCCAGGCGCTCTGAAATATCATTGAGGAGTAAATCACCTTCATTTTTCCTGGATTCATTCCAGCTTTTCAGGGCATTGATAAGGGATTTTTCAAGATCATCTTCCAGTTGAGCAGAGAGATTTGTTTTATCTTCCTGCCACATGGACGGGCTTTTCAGAAAAAGATTAAGATCAGGAGTAAAATCAAAACCAGAGCTTTGGGAGAAATCATCTAACTGGGAGAGCATGGCTTTTGCCATGGTCTGGTCAAAGGTTATTCCCAGGATTTCAGGATCATGAATGCGCAGGTTAAGGCTGATATCAACTCTGCCCCGCGAAGCAAAAGAACGAAGTTTTTTCTCCCATTTTCCCTGCAGAAAATAAAGGGTATGTGGAATTCTCCATTTAAGATCAAGGTAGCGACTGTTTACACTTTTTATTTCCCAGGAAATTGTCCAGCTTTCAGTGTTGAGTACTTCAGAACCGTAGCCGGTCATGCTCATGGCCATTGTTTATCCTTTATGCATTGAAAGTTGTTGCTGATAATTGCTTCTAATTGTTCTTAACCGCTGCTTAATGTCTTCTGAGGCGTAATCAGGAAAGGTCCATTCCATTGCTTTCCAGTCTTTTTTTGTAAAAATGAGCGTCAGGTCAGCCCAGATTCCTTTACCAATATAAATTCGATGAGTAAAATTTTTACCTGTGGCCAGAACCAGCCTTTCCAGGGTTATAATCCCCGGGTCAAGATTGAAGGTTCTTTTTTTATTCTGGGCAAATCTTTGCTCTAAGCTGTTGGTGAATAACTTGACGTCTGCAAGCCCGTCTAAGGGGATCAGCCTTGTAAAACTCAGTATCCGCCGGAAAATGGGGGTGTCAAGCTCCTGGTCATAGTATTGGGTCTGGGTGAATAAAAAATCTTCACTTATATAGTCAGCCTGGCCAAGTTCCTGTTCAAGGTCCTGTAGAAGGCCTGGCCAGAATGCCTCCCATTTGGAACTTAGTATGGATAGAATAAGTTTTCCTGGATTGGGAATCTGGGGTGTGCTCATTGGTATACTCAGTTAAATGGCTTGAACAATCAGTTTGTTCTGATCCACCAGCAAGGGCTTTACCTTTATCATCTGTCTTGGTTTAAGCTTTTGCGAATTTTTTACCCGGCATTCTACGTAATACTGAGACATCCCTTTAAAGGGAGTTTCCATGGACAATTCCAGTTCATTAAGTTTGCAAAGCTTCATGATAAAGTCTGTTTTTTTATCTTGAATTACAGCATCCAGTTCAGCAGAGCGGTACTTTTTTTCTTTCTGGTTGATCTGCCCCTTAAACCGGGCAGCAGGTGTTCCTGGTCTTGGTGAATAGGGAAAGACATGGGCGTAAGTAAGGGGCAGTTCATGAACAAGCTCTCTGGTCTTTTGAAAGTCAGCTGATGTCTCACCGGGAAATCCCACCAGAATGTCAGCTCCTACGGCAAATACCTGCCATACTGATTTTAATTGCCTTGAAAAGTCAAGGAGGTCGTTTGGGGTATAATGAGAACGATTCATCTTTCTGAGGACTTCTGAACTTCCGCTTTGCAGGGAGATGTGCAGATGCGGGCAGATTAACTGATCTCTTGAAAGGGTATCAAGGGCTTTGGTATTTAACTCTGAAGGTTCCAAGGAGCTTAACCTGAGTCTGAACCGGTTCTGTACAGGGTTTGGGAGGTGGGAGCGTAAATAGTTTATCAGATCCCAGAAATCTATGGGCTCGGACAGGTCCTGGCCATAGAGTCTCAGGTTTATACCTCCCAGGATAATTTCACTGAAATTTTTATCTAATAAACCCATAATTTCTTTGAGGATTACTTCTTTGGGTCTGCTTACTGGATTGCCCCTGGTTTGCGGTACAATGCAATAACTGCATCTGTGGTTGCAACCGTCCTGTACTTTGACCACAGCCCTTGCCCGAAAATAGTCTGAAATATAAAAATCAGAACCAGCTGAATTGCTTGATGAATTTAGGTTCAATCCTGACAGGAGGCTTGTTTTTTTACTTTGGGGGATGACTGAATGCACTTCATCCATGCTGGTCAGTTCTTGTTCAAGGACCTGTGCAGCACAGCCAGTAATAATTATTCTGGATTGAGGACAGATCCGTCCCAGTCTGCGGCAGATTTTTTTCAAATCCCGGACAGCTCTGGAAGTAACTGCACAACTGTTGATAATAATGTTTTCAGCAGACTCTGGTTCAGTTAGAAGTGAATATCCATTGCGGACAAGGGATTCAGTGATGGCCTGGGTTTCATACTGATTTATCTTGCATCCCAATGTAATTATATGAAAATTCATAGTTGATCTTGAATAATTATTCCGGCTGCAAGGACCTGACCCTGGCCTGAGTAAACAGCTGCCACCTGCCCTGGAGCAGGTATTTCCCGGGGATTGTAAAATTTTATTTTCATAAGGTCTTGATCAAGCTCCACTGAGGCTGGCCCGGCTTTTTGACGGTATCTGGTCTGGACAAATATTTCACTGGGCCAGAGATCAGGATCAAGGTGAATATTCAGATTATGAGCGTGGCAGGTGCTGGTTAAGGTGTCTTGTTTTGATCCAACAATAAGGGTGTTATTTACTATGTCTTTCTCTGTAACATATAAGGGGTGCTCATGGGCTATGTTTAATCCCCGTCTTTGTCCCTGGGTATATTTCCAAAGTCCCTGATGTGTTCCCAGGGTTTCACCCTGGATAGTTTTAATGAGGCCTGGTTTTTGTGGGGCGTCCGGCATCATTGAGTCTATAAAACTTCTATAGTCATTTTCAATAAAGCATATTTCGTTGCTTTCCTTTCTGACTGGTGGAGAGACCTGTTTCTGAGAGAGATATTCCTGAGCATGTTTTTTTGTTGTCTCGTGCAGTGGAAAGATTGTTTTACCGAGAATATCAGGAGGAACAAGAGAAAGGAAATAGCTTTGATCCTTGCTTGAATCTGCTCCTCTCCAAAGGGATGGCTTGGAATTATGGTGCAGTATCCTGGCGTAGTGCCCTGTGGCGAGATATTCAGCCCCAAGGCTTTTAACATGATCAAAGATCAGTCCAAATTTGATTTTTCTGTTGCATAATGCGCAGGGATTGGGGGTAAGTCCTGACATGTACGCGTTTATGAATGGCCTGATAATCAGTTGTTCAAATTCCTGTTTGAGATCAAGTATATGCAGGTTGAGCCCCAGATCATTGCAGATGTTTTTGAGCTTTTGTTCAGTATCTTTGTCTTTTTGAGGAAAAAAGCGTGCATGAAAGGGGAGCAGGTCATTGCCTGAATTGTGGAGCATTAAAAGAGATGCCAGGCTGTCCATGCCTCCGCTCAAGGCTACTGCTGTCTTCATAAAATTAACTATCAGCCCAGGGCCCTGGGAGTTCCAAGACCAGGCATTGCGTTTTCCAGGATATGACCAGTTCTCAGAATGAGTTCCTCTCTAAAGGCCGGAGCAATAATCTGGATGCCTACGGGCAGCTGGGTTTCCTCGCCAAGACCAATGGGTATGGTCATGCCGGGCATGCCGGCCAGGTTAAGAGATGTGGTAAATATGTCTGTGAGATACATCTGCAGAGGGTCGTCAATATTTTCTCCAAGCTTAAAGGCTGTGGAGGGCACAACAGGGGCGAGGATTACATCACATGCCTTAAAAGCATTAAGGTAATCTTCCCGGATAAGCCTTCTGATTTGAGCCGCCTTTTTGTAGTAAGCATCGTAATATCCGGCTGAGAGAACATAAGTTCCAATCATTATTCGTCTTTGAACTTCTTCGCCCAGAGCCTTGGACCTGGTTTTGCGGTACATTTCAAGAAGGTCCTGGCCGGACTCATCGCGATAACCATACTTGACTCCGTCATATCTGGCCAGGTTGGACGACGCTTCTGCCATGGCGATTATATAATAAGCTGCAATGCCAAGTTCAGCGTGAGGCATGTCAATATCAATAACTTCAGCTCCAAGTTCCTGGGCAGCCTTTATAGCCTTCTGTCAGCAGTTACTGGTTTCAGAGCTCAGTCCTCCCTGAAAAAATTGAGATGGAAGTCCTATGCGCATTTTTTTCAGGTCTTTGCTGTTCTCAAGTTCTGTCATATAGTCGGGAACCTCTCTCGGATCTGATGTTGAGTCTCTCTGGTCATGACCGGATATAACACTCATTATCAAAGCAGAATCGCCAACATTTCTGGTCAAAGGGCCAGGTTGGTCAAGGGATGATCCATATGCCACAAGTCCAAATCTGGAAATCCGGCCATAAGTTGGCTTAAGCCCGGTAATCCCGCAAAAGGAGGCAGGCTGCCTGATGGAGCCTCCTGTATCTGTTCCAATGGAAGCAAAGCACTGGCCTGCTGCTACGCTTGCAGCAGAACCACCACTGGAACCACCTGGAACCCGCTTTAGATCCCATGGATTTCTGGTAGTCTTAAAGGCAGAATTTTCCGTGGAAGAACCCATGGCAAATTCATCCATATTGTTCTTGCCCATTATAATAGCCCCGGCATTCTTGAGTTTTTCCACAAGAGTGGCTTCATAGCAGGGTTTATAATTCTCAAGATATTTTGATCCGCAGGTGGTGGGAAAATCCCTGGTACAGATGACGTCTTTTATGGTAACAGGGACTCCCCATAAAGGTTTGTCAGGGGCTGGACCTGATTCATCCATTTTTTTTGCCTGATCAAGACAAAAATCAAGGTCATAGTTTATAAGTGCGTTGATTTGGGGTTCTGTTTTTTCTACCTGGTTAAAGCAGGCCTGCACAGTCTCCTGAACGCTGACTTGTTTTTCAGCCAGGAGTTTAGTGATTTCCAACAAGGATTTATCAGTAATATTGTTCATGGTTTATCCTGGAGATTATAAAATTTTGGGAACAATAAAGTGCTTGCCATCCTGCTTCGGAGCATTAGCCAAAAGCTCTTCCCGGTTATATTCTTTTTTTACAACGTCATCACGCAACACCGAAGTATTTTCAGAGGGTGAATACATGGGGATTATTCCTTCTGTGCTGATGGCGTTCATTTT
Organism: Desulfonatronovibrio sp.; assembly: GCA_003558575.1. Classification (GTDB taxonomy): domain Bacteria; phylum Desulfobacterota; class Desulfovibrionia; order Desulfovibrionales; family Desulfonatronovibrionaceae; genus Desulfonatronovibrio. The sequence goes on along the minus strand of PWPY01000100.1, from coordinate 3,312 downwards.
ATCCATGTAGCCAATTATTTCATTAAATTGTGACGCAAATTTTTCAATTTTTTCATCTTCAAGCTCAAGTCTGGCCAGATCGGCTATTCTGGATACCTGTTCTCTGGTGATTTCCATATTATATTCTCCACGTATTTTTGTTGCCTGTGTTAGTCAGAAGTCTGCTTTTCTTCTCTTTCTCTGATCATTCTGATCCATTGATCCTGCCTGGCCTTTCTGATCTGAATCAATGAGTTGATATACTCAGTATCAGTTAGAACCATACTTTCTCTGCTCAGTTGAAAAACATGCAGATCCTGGAAAGCCTGTCCCTGTTCATTCCAGTATATGGGAGCCATACTCCAGTTATTAAAGTTGTTTTGAGCGAGAACCTTGTTAATTCTCTCGTGCCTTGATGTGGACGGCAGGTTTTGCATTTCTGAAGCAAATTTTACAAAATCATAACCAAGTGCCACCCAGAAATCAGGTTCTGTATTAATTGTTTCATCAAATCCAGAAATCAGGTCTTGAGCACCAGCAGCAAGGTCCTCATTCCACCACGGACCTGGGGTCATGGTCAAATTGAAGTATTGCTGTTCAAGAGTGTTTGGCGAGTAAGCCTGATACCAGAGCATGGGCCCCATAAACAAAAGCTGGTTTTGATCAAAATAAAAGAATTGAGGGATAAGTCCTTTGGCCCGGGAAAGGCTGTCAGGAATAAAGACTGCCTGGAAATCCGGCTCGGGATGCCTGTAAGGGGTATGTTTACTTTTTATGTTGAGGAAAGAGGCAACTATATCATTCCAGCGGGAGGGCTCATCGCCTGGATAGCTCATGAGTCCGCTGACTCTGACTCCTTTTTTATTTGCTTCTTCCCAGAAGGCCTGGGCATAAGCCCGACCAAAATCATCTTCAGGATAAAAGACGCCAAAATCGGTAAATCCGAGATCTTCAACCGCTCTATTGATCATTGACCGAACCTGGTCGTTGGGACTGGCAAAAAATCTCCACCCTGAAATACCTTCATCATCTATTCTTGGCAGAAAGGTAAAAAATGTCTTTTCCTTATTAAGTCCGGCATCCACAATCTTGTCCCAGGTTCTGCCTGAAACAGGACCTCCCACGATTGTTGGATTTGTTTTTTCAAGCTCTTGAATCCAGTCTTTGCTGTTGGTGTTGATGGTTCTGATCTTGACTTGAGTATCACTGGCAAGCATCTCCCAATGGGCCTGACCTGCACCTTTGAGTATTTTCCAGCCGGTGGATGAGAATTGACCGCTTAATGGCAGAAGAAGAGCAACTTCATGGGCAGGCACCCCGAGTTTGTCCATCCATTGTTCAAACTGCCGGGCAAATGGTTTAGGGTCAGCAAAGTCAGCTTGTCTGTGAAGTGCAGCAATCCTGGGCTGCAGTGATTTCCACTGGGAGGGATCATCAGCCAGCTTTGCTGAGTATAGAGACCAGAAGAAGATGTTGAAAGGAAATTGATACATTTTATCCTGGTCTATGAATGAAGAAGCCTGAGTCAGTTTCTGGACAGAAAGTTCAGACAAATAATCATGAAATGATTTTTCAAAGTCCTGTTTCTGGTTAAGGATGGTCAGTTGACCGTAGGTATTTTTTAAAACAGTCATGGCTTCTGGATATCTGCCCTGATCAAAGTGAAATCTGGCCAGGTACAGGGAAGCGTTGTTATTTATTTCCTGTGGGAATAATCTGTCCTTAGAAACGCTCAATAGATAGGAAAGGTAATCATCATCACCTGAAGTTTCCTTTATGCTTAAGGCATACATCTCATGCCATTGCCAGGATCTTTTTATTCCAGGATCAAGTTCTGCCCATTTTTTAAAGGATTCAATGGCCTGTTGATAGTCTTCCACATGGAATGAGCTTATGGCGAGGCGCTGCTCCACGAGAAGCCTTTGTCTTGGGGAGATGTCAGGGAGCTTGGAAATTTCTCTGTAGAGATCCCTGCTCATGGCATAGTTTTCATTGGCCCAGTATCTGTCTGCCTGATGCATGCGCTGAGCATCAGTACGGACCGGTTCAGTAACGATTCTTTCAGGGGCACAGGCAAAGAGCAGCATAGCGCAAAGTAAAAAAACAATTGATCGGATTAAGGTCATTATGTCTGAACTCTCCAGGGTAATTATGATTTAGTTTTCATCCGGAAACGAGGTTTTTTTCCTTGCCAAAAGAAAAAACTCCTCGTTTCCGGAAAGAAAACCGACTGTTTCAGTATCCAGAAAGAAAGACTTTCTGGATGGAAACGATTTAGCACAGGGCTGGAAAAAAACAAAAAGGCCCGGCTCAAAAAATGAGCCGGGCCAGAATAGGAACGGGATTAAGCAGCTGTCAAGTTATTCTTTATCTTTAACTTCAGTATAGTCTGCGTCAACTACATCGTCATCACCTGATGAGCCTTTCTGATCTCCTGGCTGCTGGTTGGGTTGTCCCTGACCTTCAGCCTGTCCTCCCTCGGTTTTCTGGGAGTAAAGCTTTTCAGCAAGCTTGTGTGATGCCTGAGACAGTTCATCAGTAGCCTTACGGATTTCGGCTTCATCATCACCTTCCATGGCTTTTTTCAGAGCTTCTGCCTTGGATTCGATATCAGCTTTAAGTTCCGCATCAATATTTTCTCCAAGATCCCGTAATGATTTTTCAGTGGTATAAATTAATGTGTCAGCGTGATTTCGGGCTTCGATGAGCTTCTGCTTCTTTTTGTCATCTTCTGCATGGGATTCAGCTTCCTTGACTAAGTTATTTATTTCATCTTCTGAAAGTCCGCTGGAAGCAGTAATTCTAATAGACTGTTCCTTGCCTGTTCCAGTGTCTTTGGCTGAGACATTAACTAATCCATTGGCGTCAATGTCAAATGTTACCTCAATTTGTGGAACACCTCTTGGCGCTGAAGGAATTCCAGCCAGTTCAAAGCGTCCCAGGGTCATATTGTCACCGGCCATAGGCCTTTCGCCCTGGAGGACATGAATGGATACAGAAGGCTGGTTGTCAGCAGCTGTAGTGAATATCTGGCTTTTACGGGTGGGGATGGTGGTATTTCGTTCAATAAGCTTGGTAAATTCTCCACCCATGGTTTCAATGCCGAGGGACAGGGGGGTTACGTCAAGAAGCAGTACATCTTTAACGTCTCCGGTTAACACTCCGGCTTGAATTGCCGCCCCTAACGCGACACACTCATCGGGATTGATTCCTTTATGAGGATCTTTGTTGGTAATTTTCTTTACTGCATCCTGAACCGCTGGGATCCGGGTAGAACCGCCGACTAAAATTACTTTGTCAAGATCACTGTCGTTAAGATCTGCATCTTTTAAG
>PWPY01000036.1 GCA_003558575.1 Desulfonatronovibrio sp. | reverse complement strand
TGAAGCTGCCAGCATGCTCAAGACCGCTCGTTGCGCTGTTGCCCTTACCGGTGCAGGAATTTCTGTTCCCAGTGGTATTCCTGACTTCAGGAGTCCGGGTGGTTTATGGAGTAAATTTGACCCCCAGGAAGTATGTTCTGACTGGGCGCTTCGAAATAATCCGGCAGGTGTATGGGAATTTCTGTTTGATGCTGTAAAGATGTTTTCCCAGGCCCACCCGAATCCAGCACACAATGCCCTGGCTGCCATGGAGCAGTTAGGCTGCCTTAAGGCAATTATTACTCAGAATATTGATAATCTGCACCAGGAAGCCGGTTCTGAAAATGTAATAGAATTTCATGGCGGATGTGGTTCTTTTTATTGCAACAGTTGTAGAAAAGATTATGATCCAGACTTGGCCATTAATCTGAAAAGTTCAGATCTTCCCTGGCTGTGTGAAACCTGTCAGGGAATAATCAGGCCTGCTGTTGTGTTTTTTGGAGAGCAGATTCCCCAGGATGCCCTGATCAAAAGCCGGGAACTGACAGAACAGTCAGATCTGGTGCTCATCGCAGGGACATCAGGTGAAGTTGCTCCAGCCAATGTCATCCCTCAGTGGATAAAGCAGCGTGGAGGCAGAGTTATTGAAATCAATCTTGGCTCTACAGCTTATGACGGTTTTTCAGACCTTAAGTTAGATATGCCTGCTGAAATGGCCCTGCCCCAAATATTGGCTGAACTGGAGGAGGTGTCAGAGTAATGGTCATTTTTCATGCGGCAGATAAATATCCAACCTGCACTTATTAATAAGGTTTTAATATGAATACATTCATTCCTGAGCAGGGAATCTGGTCCATGATTGTCCAATCATCTCTGCTTATCCAGATTATCATGCTTGTTCTGCTGGTCATGTCCTTATCCAGCTGGACTATAATCATATTCAAGTTCATTTCTTACGGAAGGTTTCGAACCCTGGTTCAGGACCAGGTGATGAATTTTGAGCAGGCATCTGACCTTGCAGAAGCCATGAAGGCTTCCCGTCAGAGTGCCAAGTCTCCCTTATACGAAATCGGACTGGCTGCTCTAAAGGAAATTCAGAAACTTGAGCAGAGTCAGCTTTCAGCCAGTGTTAAGTTCCGGATAGCAGAAGATAATGTCAGGCGGGTTCTTCGTCAGGGCGTAAGCTCTCATTTGAAAAGGCTGTCATCATCTCTGACTTTTCTGGCCATATGCGCCAATTCATCTCTTCTGATCGGCCTTTTGGGAACTGTGTGGGGTATTATGAACTCTTTTCATTCCATTGGAGTGCAAAGGGGAGCTACTCTGGCCACTGTTGCCCCAGGTATTTCTGAGGCCCTGGTAACCACGGCCTTTGGCCTGGTAGTGGCGATTCCCGCAACAATCTTTTATAATATTTTATGGGAGCGTTTGAATAATATTCAGTCAGACCTCATTGATTTTGCAGGATCCTTTTTGAACAGGGCCCAGCGTGAACTTCCCTGGATGGAAAAAAAGTAGAGGTTTATTGTGGACTTTGATCCCCTGGGAAAAGGATTTATCACCCAAACCAATGTCACACCCATAGTAGATGTGATGCTGGTGCTGCTCATAATTTTCATGATTACGGCCCCCATGCTCACTCAAGGTATTGAAGTGGATTTGCCTCAAACCACTACTGTTGATGCTCTGCCTGAAGATCATGATAATCTGGTGGTTAATATTGACAGGGAAAGCAAAATTTTTATTGACGAATACGAGGTACAGCTTGAGGACCTGACTGGTCATCTCGAGAGAATGATTCAGGACCGGGACAGGCTGGTTTACCTCAGGGCAGATCAGGTTGTGCCATACGGACTTGTGGTCAGGGTAATGTCAAGAATGAAAGAAGCGGGTGTTGACAGGCTGGGCGTTGTGGCAGAACCAGAGGAGGACTGACCCCATGCAGTTTGCCGCTTTTCTGGCTTCAACCATATTGCACTTAGTGCTGATAATATTTTCAGTAAATTATTCCGGCATAAGCAAAATAAAACCTGTAGATTTAAACAGGGAAGTTCATATGGTTGAACTTGTTTATATGGCAGAACCACAGCCTGCCCCTCCAGCACCTCAGATACCTGAACCGGCAAAACCCGAACCTCCAAGACCTGAGCCCGTCCCGGAGCCTGCTGAGCCCGAGGTTCAAATACCCAGGCCAGATCCAGTTCCAGAACCTGAACCTCGTCCAGAGCCCAAACCAGAGCCCAAACCAGAGCCAGAACCCGAGCCAAGACCTGAACCTGATCCAACCCCTGCTCCTCCTGAAAAAAAAGAGCCAACAGCACAGGAAAGATTGGCAAGAGAGCTGGCTGAATTAAGAAGTGATGTAGAGCGGGAGACATCTACTCAGGTTCCAAGGGAGCAGGCTGGTCTTCAAGAAATATATGCTGCAACAGCTGAAAGGCTTATTAAGGGCAACTGGAGGTATCCCCGCATTGGCGGGACACAGAACCTTGTGGTCAGGGTTGAGGTTGAAATTGATCAGACAGGGCGCATTGTTCGCTCCAGGGTGGTTCGCAGTTCCGGCAGAGAAGATTTTGATCATTCTGCTCTAAGGGCCATTGAAGATACCAGACAGCTTCCAGAACCCCCTACTGTGAGAATTAGAACATTAATTATTGATTTTAATCTGCAAGATCTAGTATAGTCATTTTGTTCAGTCACAGTTGTAGCTACGCAGCACCTGTCGCTGCGAGGGAGCGAAGCGGTCCAAGTAATCTGTATGGCAAAAATATGATGCTTTGAATTTGTTGCTTAAATTAATAAAGATCTTTAAAAGGACTAAAATGCATTGTAGAATATATTTCAATAAAACCTTGTTTGTTTTTTTATTCCAGTTGATTGTCGCGGTTGTTCTATTTTCCCCGGTTAGTGCCCAGGAAAGTCTGAAAATAGATATATTCGGCCCGGGGCAGGACAGGATTAATATCTTTGTTACTCAGCCCAGGCCGTTGGAAAACACTGCTATTCAGGACAGTCAATATCCCTTGGAAATACAGTCTCTGCTCAGGAAAAATCTGAACCTCCTTCCTTTTTTACGCGAAGTTCCTGAGGGTGAGATACTTGGTGGACCTGAAGTACAAGGGGTGCGTGGGACTGATATTGATTTTCGCAAGTTCAACCTTTCCAGGGTTGATATGATTATCACAATCGGGATTGATCAAAGCCAGGGACTTCCCGGTTCAGTTGAGCTTCGAGCATTTGAAGTTTTCGGGCAGCGCATGGTTCTGGGTAAGGCCTACACCCTGCACGCTTCTGATCAGTTACCTCAGATGGTTCGTCGCTTTTGTGCAGAGCTTATGGAGTATCTTACCGGGCAGGGCGGTTTTTACCATGCAAAGCTGGCCTTTGAAAAAAAACAGGGCGATATAAAAGAAATATGGACAGTGACTCCCCTTGGTCATGATCTGGAACAAATTACCAATATTGGGGCCATAGCCCTGAGCCCGGACTGGTCAAAAGACAGTAAAAAGGTAGCCTTCACCCTGCTTAAAGATAATCAGCATTCTCTGGGCGTCTGGAACAGGGAGACAGGGGAAACAGATGTCCATAATCTGCCTGGCAACACAGTTATTGCTCCAGCCTTTGCTCCCAACGGCAGGCTAAGCGTGAGTATTGACCCCATGGGCAGGCCTGATATTTACTGGCTGACAGAAGATTTTCGCATGGACAGGGCCATCATGGAGCATTGGGCTATTGATGTATCAGCCAGTTTTGACAGCCAGGGGAAAAAAATGGCCTTTGCTTCAGGAAGATTGGGTAATCCTCACATTTTTGTGCTTGACCTTGAAACCAACAGGGTACAGAGGGTTACGTATGAAGGAAGATACAACACCAACCCAAGCATATGTCCAGAAGGAAGATATATTGCCTTTACCCGCCAGACTCCGGATGGGCATAGAATCTTTCTGGCAGACCTTGAGACAGGCCGGGAAAGACAGATAAGCTTTGGACCGGGCAATGATGAAGATCCCAGTTTTGCTCCAGACAGTTATTTTATTGCTTTTTCATCCAGCAGGGGTGGAAAGTATGACCTGTACCTGACCACAAGAAATGGAGACAGGCCTGTAATGATTCCCACAGGGCCTGGTCATGCAACAGCTCCAGCCTGGGGAATTGAGTAGTTTTTTTGAGATTATTCTGGTAAACAGATTCAGGTTATTTAGTTTCCATCCGGAAAGTCTTTCTTGCCGGATGTTGAAGCTGCCGGTTTTCTTTCCGGAAACGAGAAATTTTTTCTTTTGGCAAGGAAATTAATCAATTATAAGGAGGCGTATCTTAATACGTTGACGAATAATTGTGCAGATTGACGCCGCCAAAAGGAAAAAGAACCGTTTCCGGATGAAAACTATTTAATATGGTTCTTAACAGGAGGAAGTCATGAACAGGAAAAAATTGTTTATTTTGATGATTCTGCTTTTGAGTCTTGTTTTGAGTTATGGTTGTGGCAAAAAAGCAGTAGATGCCCCAGGAGATCCCCGTGAGATAAGTGCAGAAGAGAGGGCCCGCCTGGCTGAAGAAGAGCGCAGAAAAGCCATGGAAAGGCAGGCCATGGAGGAAAGACGTCTACAGGAAGAACGCCTGGCCAGAGAAAGAGAACAAACTCAGGATGAAAGGCAGGCACAGGAAATAGTGGATGAAATCCTTGCCACCAGAATTCATTATGATTTTGATTCCTATGAATTACGTCCCGAAGCAAGAAAAGCTCTCCAGCAGATATCTGAGCATATGAAAAGGTTCAGAGAATTACGTCTGGTTATTGAGGGGCATTGCGATGAGCGAGGTACTGCCGAGTATAACCTGGCTCTGGGAGAAAGACGCGCCAGGGCTGCGTATGAATTTCTGATTCTTCTTGGTGTTGGATCTGATCGTATGCAGATTATCAGCTATGGTGAGGAAAGACCCCTTGATCCCAGATCCAATGAGTCTGCCTGGGCCCAGAACAGAAGAGCTGAATTCAAGGTTTTGCAGTAGCTCATATAAGATAATTAATTTCTGGCGGCCACGCTGGTCGCCAGAAATTGTATTATTGGCCAGGGTTAGTTTTAAACAATCCTTCCATCTTGGGGAAGTTGATCTTGGGGCATGAACTCTCAAGGTAACACAAATCGCATCCACCCCTGAACGGGTAGTAGGTCAGAGTGGAATATTTATAATTGAGAGTTCCCTGGTCATAAAATTCCAGACCTTTTTTGCTCAGGGATTTCTTCAGAACTGTACCAGGTTTGGGGACTGGCGCACATTGATCATGTCGTATTTCAGGCATGAGTTCTCGAAGAGCGCTGACAATCATGGTTTGAACCAGAGCCTGAACTTTAAATCCCTTAGACGGAGACTCATTCCATATGGAATCTATCTCATTTTCAACTTCCTTTTCCATATAAATGGCCACATAGCCCCTCTTCCTGCCGAGAGCTAAAATTTTCATTCCGGGATACCATTTATTCCAAAACTCTATCATTTCAACAATTTCTTTGCCTTCTAAGCCTTTGAGCTGGGCAAGACCCATAAAGGTTTCCATGTCAAAAGGGCAATAAACCTGGACTTCTCTGGCTTCCAGTATTTTCAACTTATTCTCCATTAGTTTAGTATGTTTGCAGATAAAAATTTACTGTAAAGATCGTTTTAACAGCGTGTTAAGCTGCAAGTTTAAACATAGTGAGCGTAGAAGTCCACTTTTGAATTGGTGCAGTCTTAAGAAGTTTCTTGGCTTGGCCTGTCTGTATGAACAAAAGGTGACTGTTGACCTAAGCTGTTACAAAATATTTTATAGCATTGAAGTCAATTTTTGGGTATTAAAAGGCCAATGAGTGTGGTCAATAGCCTGGATGAATTCTCAAGTGTCGAAAACCGGATAGGCTCCATTTCTAAAATGCAGGTAGCTATTCAGCAAGATTGAATAAGAATGTCTGGACCCCGGATCTGGTCCGGGGTGACGGTTAAAGCAGGTTAATACCCTTTTCCGTCATTCCGGAGAAGCTTGTCTCGGGCTTGAACCGGGAGCCTGAATCCAGTGCGTTTGCATAGCCATATGCCATATTTGGGAGGAAGAAATTCTAAGAATTGAGACATAATTATTCTCCATAGGTGGCTAATAAAAAACAGAAAATTTATACTTTTTACAACTAATAGCTTTTATTCTCCATAATCCTCTGGTAAGGAAAATCCATCACGAAAGACGTAATCCATCACTGGTAACATTTTTTAGGTACTATTTTTGTTCTAAAAAATGTCTGACTCTGACATATTAATTTATTCCGGAGGATGACCATGCAGTTTGACGAGTCAAAGGTGTCTTCTCCCCTGTTGTTTACCAGGGCTGGCATGCGGGAGATAATCAAAAAGATTGAGGATCTGCCTGTTATAGTCCCGGTTGCGGTGCATGTGTTGACCCTGTCTCTGAAGGATGATGTTGAGCTGGATAAGTTAACCAGCCTCATTGAATCGGATCCGGTACTTACGGCCAGGATATTGAAACTGGTCAACAATATGCAGTCGGGACTGATGGAGAAAGTTACTACTGTAAGACAGGCGGCAGCCCTGGCAGGTCTTAATCAGGTTCGCTGTGCACTTCTTGGAGTTATTTTCAGTGATCAATTTTGTTCAGACCAGAAACTGTGTCAGGAAATAAAAGAGCTTTGGTCGCACAGCCTTATGACTGCCTGCCTTGCAAAGATTGCAGCGAGAAAGATTTTCCCTGAGCTTGAGCAAATTGCCTTTGTTGGTGGGATCATGCATGACATAGGCAAGATGGTCATCATGGAAACCTTCCCGGAAAATTACAGGGCTGTTGAAGAGCTCAGGTCAAAAAAGGGACTGACCTATATTGATGCTGAACAGGAAGCAATGGATACAAACCATTGTTTGGCCGGGGAGATTCTTGTTAAACAGTGGAATATTCCTGAGGAAATTGTCGACTGCATCGCTTTTCACCACACTCTGCCCGGCTGGGATGACATCCCTTCTGCTAACAACGAACTTATCAATCTGGTTTCATTCGCCAATCTGCTGTCGCGGGAAATTCTGTGCGATACCCATTACTTAGACAGAACTTCTTTCAATCGCAACAGCATCATGAACAGGCTGGGCCTTTCCCAGGATGACATACTGAAGATCCAGGAAGAGGCAACTAAGGACTACTCCGTAAAAGCCAGTTATTTTGACCTGGATAGCGACATCAACACCATCTTTAACAGCGTAATTCAAAAGGCCAATCAAAAATTGTCCTGCATGGGCCAGGAACTTGACATCAGAAACAAGTCTCTGCTCAGACACAGTCAGCTCCTTAAGCTGGAGGGTGACCTCTATTCCCGCCTTTGTCCGGTATTAGACAAGCAGTCAATGTTTGAAATGGTGGCAGAAGGGTTTAAACAGTTCGAATCCGCCACTGTAGGTTTCTTTTATACAGTCAATCCAGAGCTGCGGCAGCTTGAGGGCGTGGTCTGGAAGAAAGGCAAGAAGAAAAGACATCTGCTTTGCTTTCTGGATCGCGATGGACTGCCTGTTTGGGAGCATGCTGATGCCGACATTCCCCCAGACCTGAATAAAATCATTTTTGACTATAAAAAAAGAATGGGCCTGTCTGGTTCATATTCATACAATGTCATATCAAAGTTTAATGTGGTCAGTTTTCATGAGAAAAGCGGCTTATTTGGAGAGCTGTGCATTTTGTTGAAAAGAGATGTTCTTAGAGACCATGAAGCCGATAGAGCCGTTCTGCTCAATATCGCCAAGATGCTCAGCGAAAATCTGGAAAAGATCAGACTTCATGAAGAGATGGAAAAGAAAAACGAGGAGCTGACAAGGGCTATCCTCAAAAACAGGCGCATGAACCTCAAGCTGATGCAGACCGAGCGTCTGGGAGCTGTGGGGCAGCTGGCAGCAGGTGCGGCCCACGAAATCAACAATCCCCTGGCAATTATTTCGGCCAGGGCTCAACTCCTTCAACTCAAGGAAAAGGACGAAAAAAGAAAAAGGGAACTCAGTCTTATTTCCGAGCAGATAGACAGAATCAGCCGCATACTATCCAATCTCATGGATTTTGCCAGGCCAGCCCCTCCAACCCTGCAGGATACTAATATTCATGAAGTCATTGACCGAGTACTGGAGTTGCTGCACAGCTGTTTCAAAAAACAAGACACTGTTATTGAAAAACAATATGATCCAGAGATGATCACCATCAAGGCTGATCCTGGCCAGGTAGAGCAGGTGTTTCTCAATGTATTGATAAACGCCCAGCATGCCATGGAAAATAAAAAAGGCAAGATTACAATAACTACAGGCTTGTCCCAGGACAGAAAAAATATTCGAATCACCATCGAGGATCAGGGCGAAGGAATAACCAGAAAAAACCTGAAAAAAATTTTTGATCCTTTTTTCACCACCAAGGAGGAAGGCAAAGGAACAGGTCTTGGGCTGTCCACCTCTCACGGGATTATCAACAGCCACTTCGGCAGGTTCGATATCTTCAGCGAGGAAGGCAAAGGAACCGAGGTTGTTGTTGAGCTGCCCGTGGATATCGCTGATCTCCGGCCACCCTTTTCTGCGGAAACATCGCTCAGTTCAAAAAACCCAGTCAAGGCACGCCCTAAAATACTCGTGGTAGATGATGAGGCACATATCAGGGATATTCTCAAGGAGACCCTGGAAAATGAAAATATGACTGTAGTTACAGCCAAAAACGGACAGGATGGCCTTGAAAAAACATTGCAGGACAGTTTTGACCTGCTCCTTTTGGATATCAAGATGCCTTTGAGAGACGGCCTGTCTTTACTGCATGAAGTCAGAAAGGCGGATAAATCGCTGCCAGTGATTATTATTACCGGCATGGCTTCCCATGAAGAGATACAGGAAGCTCTGGGGCAGGGACCCTGCGAGTGTATACGCAAGCCCTTTCACATTAAAACCCTGCTTTCAAAAATCAGGAAGTGCCTGCATCAGTGAGTACCCCCAGGCAGACAACCAGAATTATCTCCATTGCCAGCGGCAAAGGCGGGGCCGGCAAGACCACTCTGGCAGCCAACCTGGGCTGGGCTCTGGCTTCCAGGGATAAAAAAGTATGTCTCATTGACGTTGATCTTGGCCTTTCAAATGTAGATGTCCTTCTTGGACTTAAGCCCAAGGCCACCCTGGAAGAGGTCATTCTCAAGGACCAGCCCCTTTCTTCAGCAATCAGCCCTGTCCGGCCCGGTCTGGATGTTATTTCCGGTGGCTCCGGGGTTTCAGCCCTGGCTGACCT
>PWPY01000002.1 GCA_003558575.1 Desulfonatronovibrio sp. | reverse complement strand
TCACCAGAGGGTTGCATTGGGATGGCTGGGCTGACTTATGGGATGCCTGGGCTAGTCAAGCCAAAGATGATAGGTTCTGGCAGATTATAAAAGACAGCAGAATCGGTGCCTTTGGAGTCATGGGGCTGATTATAGGCATGGGCGGGCAGTTGATTCTGCTTCATGAAGCAGCAAGACAGCATTTATGGGTAATTATTGTCTGGGCATATATTCTTGGACGGCTGGGTGCTGTGATACTGGCTTATTCTGGAAAAAAACATTCCCGCCCGGGACTTGCCAGGCTTTTTCTAACAGATGCAGACAAAAAAGCACTATCCTGGAACTTATTTGTGATGGCTGGGTTTGGGCTGTTATTTATTGATATAAAGATAATGGTTTTTTCCCTGCTGCTGTTGTGTCTGGGCATATATACACTTTATTCTCTGGGCAGAAAAAAACAGGGCATTAATGGTGATTTTTTAGGGTCAGCCATAATCTGGGGAGAATTGAGTGGGCTTCTGGCAATAACTCTTGTCTGAGGGCCTTCATATTAGAAGCCAGGGATACCTTTTTTCATTTCCTGTCCAGTAAGGTCAGTTTCATATCCTCCAAGTTTTCTGATTTTTTCCTTAAAGCTGGAGTTGTTGATTAAATCCAGAAGGACTTCAACCTTTGGTTCGTTAAAAGAATAATCTGGAATGAGCAGATCATATCTTTCTTTAGCTATGGGGACAAATTCCAGGTTTAATGCATTGGCAGCTGCCATAATTCCCATCCCGCAATCAGCAGTCTGGCTGAGCACATTAACTGCTACAGCCATATGAGTGAATTCTTCCTCATCATACCCATTAACCTCATCAGGAGATATGCCTGACTGCTTCAGGTGATGATCCAGAAGAATTCTCGTTCCGGCTCCCCTTTGTCTGTTTACGAAAACAATATCTTTTCTTGTCAGATCACTAATCCCAGATATTTTTTTGGAATTGCCCTTGGATACGATAAGTCCCTGATGTCTTATGGCCAGATTCACTATCTTAAACTTAAGATCAGGTGCATACTTCTGGAGGAAAGGGAAGTTGTAGTCATTGGTATCAGGATCAAAGAGGTGAATTCCGGCAATATGAGCAGCTCTGTCCAGAATTGCAGTGATACCGCCCATGCTGCCTACATGTGTTGAAGCCAGGTGTATGGGGTTATCCATGCCCATAAGTTCATTGGTCAGGATATCCATGGTGTTGTCGTGACTTCCCACAGCAACAAGTACCCTGTCTAATTCTTTTCTGGGTCTGAAAAGCTCAACTTCAATATTTTTGTTTCTAACCAGTCCTTCAAGGTCTTGCGCAATACGGGTGATGCCCTGTGCTCTGGTCATTGTAGTGATCATGCCTGCCCCCCGGGCCAATGGCGTGGCAACATAATCATCTTTGACCCTGCCCACGGATACGCGTATAAATTCCTCCATGCCCAGTCTTGAAGGCATTTTTCTGGTCAGCCTGGCCTGAATAGTTTCAGGTTGAGGAGGATATTTTCCAGAAAGCCAGTAAGCCAGAGGTCTTATTATCTGTTCAAAGCAGATTACTGAGCTTACAGGATATCCTGGTGCTCCAATCAGAATTTTGTTTTCTGCCATTCCAATAAGCGTGGGTTTTCCAGGCATGGCTTTTATCCCATGAACCAGGACAGTTCCGTATTCTTCCATTATTCTGCGGGTATAATCTTTACTTCCAGCAGATGACCCTGCCCCAATGACAATGATGTGGGCCGGGGAATCAAGGGCAGATCTTAAAGCATTTTTTAACTCTTCTGGATTATCTAAAACTGGCGGGGTTCTCTGAACCTGACAGTTCCACTGCTTAGCAAGGGAAGTTAGAACCTGAGAATTGCTTTCAATTACCTGGCCTGGTCTGGGTACGGGTTTTTTAGTAAAATCCAGGACTTCATCTCCAGTGGGAATTACATGTATTTTTACCTGTTCACTTACCTCTACGTCCCAGATGCCTGCACTAAGAAGTGCTCCCACATCATAGGCAGAAAGTTCATGGTTTTGTGGGATCAAGAGTTCTGTGGCTACAATGTCTTCTCCTACTCGGCGTACGTTTTGCCAGGGAAAAGCAGGGGCTTCAATGAGGATACTTTCCTCATCCTGTTTCACTATTTTTTCAATCATGATAACGCAGTCTGTTCCCGGGGGCAGGGGGTTGCCGGTATTGACTTCAATATAATCAGTATCTTTTTTCAGTACTACAGGACTGCCTTCTCTTGCTGCAAATGTCTTTTCTGCCTTAACAGCAACACCATCCATGGCTGCGCTGTGAAAGGTGGGAGAAGAATATTTTGACCAGATGGGTCCTGCAGTGATTCTTGATGCAGCTTCCTGGGCAGGAATGGTTTCAGTGGCCATCAGCCGGGTAGGATCAATGGCTTTTTTGACTTTGTTCAAAGCTTCATCAATGGTTACCGTATTCAAATATATGTTTCTTTTTATATCCATGACGGGCATTCCTTTTGTTGAGAGTATGTTGTGTTTCAAGATGACCAGTTTCTCAAATATTATACAAAAGATTTGTGAAAGACAAATGGTTATGGGCATGCTTCTTGAAAGTGGAAAGAATCAAACATGGTTGCCAATAATGAGAAAAATATTTAACTTTAATTTACAAAAGATTCTTGATTTCAGGACCAGCTTAGAAGAAAAATCTCAGCAGGAATTTTCCAGAGCCAGGAAGAAATATCAGGAACAGACCTATATTCTTGACAATATTAAATATGAAATAGATCAGGCAAAAAAAGAGATTAAAGATAAAAAAAATATAACCCAGGGAGATATCTGGCTCTGGGATAAATATATTGAACGACTGAATTTTGACCTGAAGCGAGCCGAGTTGAGATTAAGAGAGCTGGCCAGAGAGCTCAGTCTCAAAAGGCAGAACCTTCTTGAAAAAAGTAAAGATAAAAAAATCATTGAAAAATTGAAAGTAAACCAGAAGTTGAAATTTGATTATGAACAAGAAAAAGAAGAACAAAAAGAATTTGATGAAATGGCAGTTGTTCGCTTTAAGCCTAAAGCCTTCTAAGCTGCTTCAGATGATAATGTTTCTCGCTGTGGTCAAGATTGGCTTTATGCTGGCCATGATGGGTAATAGCGGGATTCAACAAAAAACAGCAGCTATTCCAACGCCTGCTGTTATGGAAACAAGATTGGCCATGGCAGCGGATCAGAACCCTGAGGCAGAAGTTGCACCTGAACAATCTACTGATATCAATGAGGAATTGAGACGCATCAGGGGCAGAGAAGAAGAACTTGATCGCCGTGAAAGAAATCTGCGTACACTTGAGAATGAGATAGATGGAAAGTTGAGAGAACTAAGCAGGTTAGAAGAGAGTCTGGACAGAATGCTTCAAGAGGCTGATGTCCTGAAGGATCAGAAAATCAGACATCTTGTGGATGTTTATGCTAATATGAAGCCGCAACAGGCAGCTCAGGTTCTTGAAACCCTTGATGAAAACATAGCTGTCAAAATTCTGGCTGGAATGCGTGGTCGTCAGGCCGGTGACATCCTGACTCATGTCAATTCCAGTAAGGCTGCCAGACTCTCAGAATTGCTTACAGAATTACAGACTCCATTTATTGATTAGTTTTCACCTGGGAACAGTTCTTTTTCCTTGCTCAATCTCTTTTGGATTTTCAGGAATTTTCCCACCTGCCTGGTATTTCTTCCTGGCAAAAGGAACAGGCCCCATCTTTCATGTGAACTTCTCTGACTTTGAATCCTGTTCTTTTGATGATCATTTTTTTACATGAAGGGCAAAACGTGCTTTCTGCCATGTGACCCGGTATGTTTCCGGTATAGACAAATTTTAGTCCAGCCCCAAGTCCTGCGCTGCAGGCTCTTTCCAGAGTTTCAACTGGAGTGGCTGGTCTGTCAGTCATTTTAAAGGTAGGGTGAAACCTGGAGATATGCCAGGGAGTATCTTCTCCTAATTCATTGCAGATAAATCCAGCCATCTGCTCCAGCTCTTCAGGGGAATCGTTGAGGCCTGGAATCAAAAGGGTGGTTACTTCCAACCACCATCCCATTTTCCTGATCCTGACCAGGTTCTGAAGAACCGGTTTCAGCCTTGCCCCACAGTATTTACTGTAGAAATCTTCACTGAAGGCCTTGAGGTCAATGTTAGCCGCGTCAATATATCCGTCCATTGCATTCATACATTGAGGACTTTGAAAACCATTGCTGACAATAATATTTTTGAGCCCTGATTTTTGGGCCAGGTCTGCTGTCTCTAAAAGAAGTTCAATGAAAATTGTGGGCTCTGAATATGTATAAGAAATGCTTGATGCTGAATACTCTACAGCTGCGGCAAGGATTTGATTTGGGGAGATTGGGTCTCCTATGGGTTCTTGCTGTTCTTTGGGGGGCTGTGATAAACTGTAATTTTGACAGAAAGTGCATGCAAGATTGCAACCCATTGTGCCGAGGGACAAGGTTTGCGTTCCTGGCATAAAATGGAAAAGAGGTTTTTTTTCAATGGGATCTAAGTTAAGGGCTGCAATCTTGTCTTTGACCAGGGTTTCCATTTCGCCGTTATTGTTTAACCTGACACCGCATTTTCCTCGCTCTTCAGGGATGACGGTGCAGAAATGATTGCATGCCTGACACTGGATTTCATTATTGTTCAGTTTTTTCCACAATATTGCTCTGGACATGGGTTACCCCCTTTATGCTTGCAGTATGGCCGGATGTCCTCCCAGCAAAGGTACAAGAATGTGATGAACAGTTATAATACTAATACAGACTCTTCTTTTTTCAAGGGCAAAACATCGAAGATGCCTTAAAAAGCCTTGACAAACATTTTGCTGCCAAATTAAGTTCTTGTGATGCCAAAAAAAATATTTATGAAATTTTTCCAAAGGTATGCTTTGATCTGGTGGCGGTCGAGAAAATAATTTCGGCCTGAGGCAGAGCAAATTGATTTTATTAATAGAATTAGCGTGAACGTATCTTTTGAGGCCGCAGGCTGTAAGCCTGGCGGCTTTTTTTATGACAATTTTTCCGGGGGCAAACATGATTAAAAAAATATTTATGACAGTAGTGCTTGTTTTGGGTTTCTATGGTTTGGGCTCTGCAGAAACCATAAGGTTAAGTTATGCCAACTTTCCACCAGCAAATACTTTTCCTTCAGTACAGATGGAGCGCTGGAAGCAGGAGGTTGAAGCCAGGACAGGTGGTAAAGTAAAGATAGATACTTATCCCGGAGGGAGTCTGCTGGGTGCCAGAAATATGTTTCGAGGGGTAATCCAGGGGCAGGCCGATATTGGTAACCTATCCATGTCATATCAGCCAGGTGTCTTTCCCATGACATCAGTGCTTGAGTTGCCTGTTGGTTTTACATCAGCGAGAGTAGCCAGTATTGTACTGTGGGAACTTTATGAAAAATATCAGCCAAAAGAATTTGAGCAGGTAAAAGTGCTGACCATGTTCGCCAATGCACCATCCAACTTAATGACCAGGCGACCAGTAAAGAGCCTGGATGATCTTAAGGGGCTTGAAATCAGAGCTTCAGGCACAGCCTCAAGAATTCTTGAAGTTCTTGGAGCTACCCCTGTATCCATGCCCATGCCCGAGACTCCTGAGGCCCTGCAAAGAGGGATGGTCAGCGGACTTTTATCTTCATTAGAGGTTCTTCTTGATTTTAATTTTGCAGCATACACTCCTTACCAGACAAGACTTGATCTGCAAATTTATCCTTTTGCCGTGGTTATGAATAAAAATAAATGGAACAGTCTGCCTGAAGACGTGCGTCAGGTTATGGAGGATTTGGGCAGAGAACAGGCTATCTGGACAGGAAAGTATATGGATGGACATGTTCAGAATGCCCTTGAATACGCCCAAGATAACTATGATTCACAGCTGTTTGAACTTACTCCGGCAGAGTACGCAAAAATAAGCTCCAAGCTTGAGGTCCTTATTGATGAATGGAAGGTTGAAGCAACTAGAAAAGGCCTTGATGCTGATGCAATATTTGCAGATATGATAAGGATCAAGGAGTATTATGAATCTCAGGCACAGGAATAGTAGCATCTATATAAAGGCTGCCTTCCTGCTACAGGTAACTTCTGTATGATTTTCATTCGGAAACGGTTCTTTTTTTGGGCAGCGTTAATCTACCCAATTAATTTTGTTAATGTAATAAGATACGCCTCCTTGTAATTGCTCGATTTCTTTGCCAAAAGAAAAAGTCCTTGTTTCTGGAAAGAAAAATGACATTTTCAACATCCAGAAAGGAAGACTTTTCGGATGGAAACTGAATAATCTGACTATGAAAATATTAGCTGAAATATCTTCTAAGCTGAACAGAATTCTTCTATTGCTGGGTGCTCTGGTTCTTTGTTTAATGATGGCCCTGGCGACCTGTAATATGTTTTTTGGCTTTACGGGAAACCCCATCCGGGGTTCTTATGAGATTACAGGTTTTTTAGGGGCTTTGGCTGCAAGTCTTGCATTAGCTCCCACGCAGCAGCTGCATGGACATATTACAGTCAATATCTTTGATCGTTTTATTCCCAAAAAGATCAGACATGTCCTGAATGTAATCTCTCAAATTCTTTTGCTATTTTTTTTTATTTTAATAATACAAAGACTGATATTTCTTGGGTTGTCCCTTAAATCGTTTGGAGAGCTTTCTGAGAGTCTCAGAATAGCATACTACCCCCTTGTTTATGTTGTGGCCTTTGGTTTTTTTGCCATTGCCCTGACGATTGCGGCCCAGCTTCTAATTTTCAAGAATAAACAGTAGATTCAGGGTAAAAGATTAAAATATGGGTAATCGATACATTGCAAAGAGGTATTTTTCTGCATGAGCCTCACTCTTATCGGACTTTCCGGCATTGTAGCCCTGCTACTGATCATTTTTTTCTTGAGGATACCTGTTGGATTTGCCATGGCCATGGTGGGTTTTGCCGGTTTTTCCATAGTTGTAAGTCCCCAGGCGGCCTTAGGAATGCTCAGCGATGAGATCTGGGAAGTCTTTTCTTCTTATGGACTGACTGTCATTCCCATGTTTATCCTTATGGGACAGATCAGCTTTCACGCTGGAGTCAACAAGCGCCTTTATAATGCTGCTTATGTCTGGATGGGGAAAATTCGTGGAGGCATGGCCATGGCCACCATTCTTTCCTGTACAGGCTTTGCAGCTATTTGCGGCTCTAATACTGCAACTGCAGCTACCATGGGTACCGTAGCTCTTCCAGAAATGAAGAAGTACGGATATAACCCTTTGCTGAGTGCTTCGAGTGTAGCTGTGGGCGCAACTCTTGGAGTACTTATACCTCCTAGTGTGGTGTTGATTGTAATTGGCCTTCAAACCGGTCAGGCCATTGGAGTTTTATTCTGGGCAGCTCTAATACCGGGTTTTCTCCTGTGTCTTTTTTTTATTGCAGTTATTTTTATCGCCTGCTGGAAAAATCCCCAACTGGGACCTTCAGGCGTAAAGACTTCCTTTAAGGAAAAGTTGCGATCCCTTAAAGGCACGATTGAAATTGTTATTTTGTTTGTCTTGATTATGATAGGTTTGATAAAGGGCTTTTTTACCCCTACTCAGGCTGGGGCAGTGGGTTCTTTTATATCACTACTTATTGGAGTCCTGGGACGAAATCTGAGCTGGAAGAAATTCTATCTGGCTTTAACAGATACCTTGCGCGTATCAGCCATGATTATGGCCATTATTCTGGGCGCTGTGATTTTTGGCAGATTCTTAGCTGTTACCAGGCTTCCTTTTGAGTTAGCCAATATTGTTGGTGAAATGGCTTTACCGTCATTTTTGGTTATCATTCTAATCGGTCTGGTCTATATTTTGGGAGGCGCTATCATGGATGCCCTGGCCCTTCTGATTATTACCATCCCCATTTTCTTTCCTGTAGCAGCCTCCATGGGCTATGATCCTGTCTGGTTTGCGGTTTTTATTACAGTGGTCACTACTCTTGGAGCTGTGACGCCTCCTGTGGGCATTAATACCTACATAGTAGCTTCCATGGGGCATGGGGTGTCACTGTCGGATGTTTTTAAGGGAGTAATGCTTTTTGTTCCGTGCTTTATACTGCTCTTGGCGCTTCTGATTATTTTTCCTGGCATGGCCACTTATCTTCCAGGTCTTTTTTATTGAATTTAGAGTTAGAAGTTTTAAGCTGAAAGTAAAGTCATAGCAATCAAGTGCTTTAGACTAAAATAAGTACAGTTACCCAGGTTTTTGGAATTATCAAATAAAGGCAGCATCAGGTTGTTTCTATAGAGATTTTGACTATCAATCTTATTTAGGAATGATGATAATTCTTGAGCTTGGTTTAGAAAAAAGGTACTGTAAAAATCTTTCATGGCAGGAAGATTATTTTGTGGCCGGGTTTTCAGGCTTTGATTATTTCAGCAATTAAGGAGTTGACATGGCGCAGCGTGGTGAATCTTACAAAGAAGCCGGGGTTGATATTAAGAAGGCCGACAGGTTTATCCAGCGCATCAAGCCCCTGGTGGCTGCTACCCATACCAAAGGTGTTGTGGCGGACATTGGTGGCTTTGGAGGTTTGTTCAAGTTAGACTCTCATAATATTGACGACCCGGTACTGGTTGCTTCTACTGATGGTGTTGGCACAAAGCTCAAGCTCGCTTTCCTGTTTGATGTACATGACACAATCGGTATTGATCTTGTGGCCATGTCAGTAAACGATGTCCTGGTCCAGGGCGCTAAGCCATTATTTTTTCTCGATTATTTTGCCACAGGTAAGCTTGATACTGAACAGGCTGAAGCCGTGGTCAAGGGTATAGCCAAGGGATGTAAGCTGTCAGGGTGCGCCCTGCTTGGCGGTGAAACTGCTGAGATGCCTGATTTTTATGCTCCAGGAGAGTATGATCTTTCTGGATTCTGTGTCGGGGTGGTTGATAACTCCAGGATTATTGATGGAAAAACCATCCGTCCAGGAGATATTCTGATTGGTCTTGCTTCTTCTGGGTTACATTCCAACGGATATTCATTAGTGCGGAAGACATTAGAAAAATCAGGTCTGTCAGGGGGGGATATATTTCCGGGGACAGCAAAAAAAGTCTGGGAAGTTTTATTGGAACCTACAAGAATTTATGTCCCAGAGATAGTAAGTATTGCCAGGGATATACCCATAAAAGGCATGGTTCATGTAACAGGCGGTGGTTTTTACGATAATATCCCTAGAGTTATCCAGGGCAAACTAACGGCAGACATCAAGTTCGGCTCATGGGAAATTCCACCTGTGATGAACTGGGTTAAGCAAGAATCCGGCATGAGCTGGGAGGATATGCTACAGGTGTTTAATTGTGGAATAGGTTTTGTCCTGGTGATTTCGCCTGAGTATCGTGAAGATGTTCTATCCCGGTTGAGTGCCATGAAATGTCCTGCCTGGGAGC
>PWPY01000149.1 GCA_003558575.1 Desulfonatronovibrio sp. | reverse complement strand
GCTTCAATGAACAGATCCCGGCCCAGAGACTTTCTCATAATAATTACACCCAGAGGAAGAGGAGAGTCATCTGAACGGACCTTCCACCATTGTCCAAGATCCAGAATCATCTCAAAACCCATTTCCTCATACACAAGGGCGGTTTCATGTATAAGCAGACCTGCGTCAACCAGGCCGTTACTGATTGCATCAGGGATTTCATGAAAAAACATAGGCACAGACTCAAAATCAAAATCAGCAGCAGCCCCAAGCAAAGCATATGCTGTGGTCAATGTACCAGGAACGCCAATCTTTTCTGGAGTACCATTCAAGCCCGGTCTGGCCACTAACTTGGGACCATCTCCCAGTCCGAATGCCCCTCCACAGCTAAGCATTTCATAATTATCAAGCTTAAGGGCCTGCACCGCGGATACTTTAATAATGTCCGCCCCGCCTGATTCTGCCATTTCGTTAAGGGTCTGAACATCCTCCCATACAAATCTGGTCCTCATTTCAGAAAGATCTCCAGCCATCCCCAGAACCCAGGCTCCAAAAATATAAGTATCATTAGGACATGGCGATATAGCTGCCAGTAAAGACTTTTTCATGATTATTTATTTGCGTTATGTTCAGGGTTAGATACACTGGAACAGCTATTTCTGCACGTGCTCTGCCCAGAGGCCTTTCCAGACAGATTTAAGGCCTCCCAATGCACCTTTAAAATCCCACTCACTTTTGTTTCTGGAACCTGCCAGGTTGGATATTGTCCTGATCTCCATAAACGGGATTGACCTTAAATAACAGCAGTAGGCCAGAGCAAACCCTTCCATATTTTCCATATCTCCATTAAAATCTTTCTTCAATTGCCTTGCATGTTCTTCTGAGGTGCTCACCCCGGCCACTGTAATGCCATGCCCTTCATGCCAGGAATTTTCAAGGCCAAGGCCTGTCTCTTTAAGAAATGTCTGATTATCGAAATCCAGATGGTTCCAGATCACCCTGTCTTCACTGCGATGCAAAGGAAAACCAAGCTCCCTGGCATCAGCAAAATAGTATCCGCACCTGGCACCATATTCGGGCCACAGTTCGCCTGAGGCGATACAGACCGCTGACATGGGTATTCTCTGCAGATCATAACTACCTGCAATTCCGATATTTATCACATGGCTAATACTATTGTTGCCAGATAGAAATTTTTCCAGGGCAATGGAAGCATTGAGGAGGCCCATGCCGCATACAAGGAAACCAACCTCTTTACCCAGTACGTTGCATGTTTTTTTTTGATGTAAAACTTCTGCAGAAATATTTCCTGCTGCAAAGCTCTCCATTTCCCTGATTGTGGCCGAAACAAAAAGAATCACTGGCTCTTTCCCTGTCATCAGCTCCCTGGACATTCAGGGGCAAACTGGATATTGAATTTATATGCAATTTGATCTGACATTTTTCTTATGCGCCCTTGGCCTGGCATTTATCCTGGAGGGTATACCGTACTTTATCTGGGCTGAAAAAATGCCGAAATTTCTGGAAACAATGTCCAGACAACCTCCAGGTAATCTCCGACGCCTTGGCTTTACTGCAATTATATTGGGCATGCTGGTAATTTTCCTGGGAAGAAGTATACTGCAGCAGTAGGAAAACCTTTGCCCAGATCGTTTTGGTAATTCCAGAAAGCCCGTCAGTCCTGCTTTTTTTCTCCAACATGGATATAAACAATGCCAGAACTTAGAGGATAGTAAAATATTCTTGAAAATCCAGCCCGCTTCATCTCAAGTGCCAGTTCATCTGAGGCAGGAAAGCCCTTAATGGTATCTGCCAGATATGAATATGCACCCTTATCCCTGGAAATCAATCGCCCTATAAGGGGCAATATCTTTGTCAGATAAAAATTATACACCCCGCGCCATATTCTTCTTTTGCCGGTTCCAAACTCCAGGATACACAGCCTGCCTCCAGGTTTCAAAACTCTGATAATTTCCTTATAAGCCTCATCTCTGGGAACAATATTTCTTATTCCAAAAGCAATGGTTACTGAATCAATGCTTTTATCCGGCATGGGAAGAGTTCTGCCATCTGCCTGGGTTAGAAATATCTTTGAGCCGGCAAATTCCACTTTATCCTTTCCCCTGACAAGCATGGGCAATGTGTAGTCAAGGGCCAGGACTTTAATTTCCGGATTCTTTTTGAGAAGCTCCTTAGAAACATCCAGCGTACCTGCAGCCAGATCCATGACAATTCCTTTGTCACTTGTCCTGACATGCCTGATAAGACGCTTCCTCCAGTATATGTCCTGCCCGAAACTCAAAAAATGATTCAGGAAATCATACCAGCCCGCAATACTGGAAAAATACCCAGCAACAAGCTTGCTGTGCTGAGATCTGTTCATTAGGAGTTCTCTTCATCTTGTTCAATGGGAGTTTTTACATGCCCATCACTGACTATTGTCTTTAAAACACCGTCATATATCTGAGAGAAAAACTCATGACAATTATTTGGAGAGATCCGGCCAACTTCTATAAACTTGACCACGATTTCCTTGGTGACCTGCAATGCCTGTTTTTGAGCCTGGTCCATTATATCTCCTGCTTTTCTCTGTGTATTTTAAAAAACCGCCCGGTTGGGGAAATGGCTTGACCTGACAAGACACTTGCGGGCGGTAAAAACGAAGAAAACCTTGCAGCCCTCCCCGTTTTAAGAACTTTTAGCATTAAGTCATGATGGAGTCGAGTGTTGAATGTAGGGGTTGACAGGGCGGCAGCGAATGGCCGCCCTCGAAGACTTGCTCGCAATGACGCCTGAGCTGTCACAGATGAAGTTACGCAAGACCTGTTATTGCGAGGGAGCCACAGCGACCCAAGCAATCTATATGACAAAACCGTAGTATCCTGAATTTATTGCCAATACCTTTCAGGTTACTTATAAGTAGAGTTTGATTTTTTTGCAGCGATTGAAAAATTATCAACAACTTGTCAAACTACTTTCCTGCACCACTGATAATGGCGGATATCTCTTCACGGATCACCTTAGCTGCTGCATCAGGAACCTTTTTTAAGATATAATCCTCTAATTCCACTTTGAGCTGTGAAGCCAGATTCCTAAGCTCAGGTCTGGTTACTGCCTGCTCTGTGAGGGACTCAATTTTTTCCTGCATTTCAGGATCAATCTCCGCCCTGGTATCTCTTAATTCTCCAATATCCTGACTGAGGACTGTCAGCTTTTCCTGCATTTTTCCCCAGAACTTCAAAGCATTTTCCAGTTCGCCGGCCAAGGCCTTCTTTTCTTTTTGCCAATCTCCCACAAGGGCGTTAAGCTTAGTCTCAACTGCCTCTTTTATTTGATCTTCAATGACATCATCACTCAAAGGTGACGTGTCACTATTAGAATTTTGATCTTCCAGAAGCTTTTTCACATCAGCCATTATTTCATGTCTGATATTTTCCTGGTCAGTAATCTTCAAGTCCTGGATCCTGGATTCCAGGTCAGCCAATTTCTCCTGCATTTCTGACTCGTGACTCTGGTCAGGCTTACTTTGTTCGGATACTTTTTCATCAATGAGTTTCTCTGTTTTCTCCAGAAAATCAGAAACAAGGCGCTCTGAAATCTTATCTGCAAGCTCTTCAAAAAAACCAGGATCATTTACCTTTTCTGTCACTGCAGAAGATATTTTTTCTCCAAAATCTTCAGGATATTCAAACTCTTTGCTTTGAGATTCATCATCCAAGGATTTAATCTTTTCCTCAATTTCCGGCAGGAGATCTTCTTTTACTTCGCTTTTTATTTTTTGAGAAAGCTCCTGAACAAAGTTAAGTTCCAGACCATTTTCTTCTACAGCCTTGATTACCTGTTCTTTAAATTCATCCTCTGACAGGTTCTCCCGGCTTGTGGCAGCCTGTTCAATATTTGACTTTATAGATGTTTCCAGTTCATCTTTAACTCCCTGCAAGGCCTGGCGTATAAATTCAAGTTCAGGACCTTTCTCCTCCATAAGCTGGACAGTCTTGTCCGGAAAATCATCCTGAATCTGATCAATTTTCTTTTCAAAGACATCCATCCTGTCGGACAGGGATTCTAACTGTTCCGCCAGAACCTCTATACCCTGCACAGGCTTGTCAACTGTCTCAGGAACAAAATCCGTCTCGCTTGATTCAGCATCCTTGGCATCCTTGGAAACATCTTCCAATTCTGAGTCCTTTGAGTCCGCTTCAGCAGATTTTTCAGGCTGAGCCTCTTCAGCAGGCTCTTCTACATCTTCAGCAACTCCCTTTTTTTCCTGGGAGTTCTTTTGGGAATCAGCCTGCTGCTCCTGATCACTATTTTCAGCACCATCGAAGTCATCATCTTCCTGAATATCTGAAATCAAGTCATCAATATCATCTGTAATATCTTCGTCTTTTTCTGGGGCAGAACCTTCACCGGAACCAGAATCATCCTCTTGATCATCTTCTAAAAATTCTTTTAAAAAATCATCATCACTCGTATCCTGTTCTTCTGCCGTAGAGGCTTTATCTTCTGACTTCTCAACCTCATCATTAAACAGATCTTCAAAGTCATCACCACCTTCAGCAGAGCCTGCTTCATCATCTTCTTCTGAACCTAAACTTTCAAAAAGATCGCTTAAATCTTCATCAAAATCACCGTCTTGAGCTGAGTCAACCTTCTGATCAGATTCTTTTCTATCTAAATCTGGACCTTCCTCAACCACCTCGGTCAAATCAATTATCTCTTCGTCATCCAAATTCTGCTTTTCTCTTTCTGAAGCCATAGTTACCACCTTGCTCTGCTGATATTATAAAGCCATATATCTGTTCAATACAAAAAAAATATCTGGATTGTAAAGTAAGGACACCAAAAAAACGCACCAAATTATTGGTCATTGGACTTTACATGTGGATTTTGTCAAGTATTGAAGTCCCCACGCAACATACTGTTGAGCAAATATTTGAAAAAAAAGGGGAATAAAGCCAGGAAACCTGCGTGGTTTATGCTGGTTCTTATGAGGGGCAAATATAAAATAAAAGGAAGGCAAAAAAAAGGGGAAGCTGTGCTTCCCCTTATAATAAAGATCTAATCATCCTTGGGATGGCAGTCTACACAAGCTGTAGGTCCGGTAGGTTCACCAGCCTGACCCAGGTCACGGTGACAGCCAGACATACACATATCATGATATGCTTTGTAAAAGTACCTGATGTCACGTCTGTCCCTTGGGGACTCGGCAACAGCCATGTCATGACAGCCGGCACTCATACAGCCGATTATCTTATCGTCTTCTGTCTTGGGATCTCCAAACTCATCATGATGACAATCACCACAGGCAAAAGCAGCGTGCACACTGTGAGAGAAAGGTGAGGGAGCTTCCCTCATTTCACCATATTCCTCAGGTGCGTACAAAAGCCAGTTATCAGCATATGTTCCATGTGTGTAGGACATGTCCTGATCCAACTCTTTGTGCTGTGAAGTCAGGCCCGCATAAATGCTGGGGATGACCAGGAAGCCAAGAAAAAAGGCACAAATAACTCCAATAATAACAGATTTCTTCATCTCTTTTCACCTCCTTGAAAAACGCTTGTAAAAAAAATAACAATCTGATTCATCTCTAAGACACAACAATCATCTCTGTCAAGTAAAGCCAATAAACATAGAGAAAGATTCAATTAAAGAACAGGTCAGTTTACCGGAAATGCCCGGCTTTCTAAGAGTCTATGTTTTGAAAGCATGCGCTAATCAAAACTTCAATTTCCTGGCAGCCTCCAGAGTCTTTTCCCATTCATCAGAACCGTGAGCAAAAGAATTAAAAGCGCATTCAAAACCTGATGGAGCAAGATAAATACCCTGGTCACGCATCTGATTGTAAAACTTTTTAAAGAGGTGCTGATCAGATTTTTTTGCTGAATCAAAATCATGCACCTCATCATCTGTAAAGAACAGCGTAAAAATGGAACTGATTGTATTGAGACTTACAGGCACACCTTTTTCAATCAGTATGTCTTTAAGGCTTTCAGCTAAGCTTCCTGTATCTGCTGCAAGCTGATCATAATCCATTTCCTTCAGGGTCTTAAGTGTGTAGTAACCTGCAGTCATGGCCAGAGGATTTCCAGACAAAGTTCCTGCCTGATACACATCACCGCAGGGAGCAATTCTGTCCATGATTTCTTTTTTCCCGCCATAAGCACCCACAGGAAGTCCACCACCAATGATTTTCCCGAGACAGGTCATGTCCGGGATTATATTATAATATCCCTGTGCCCCTGAATAGGAAACCCTGAATCCGGTAATGACCTCATCAAACACCAGCAGGGAACCGTACTCGTTTGCAATATCTCTAAGTCCCTGTAAAAAACCTTCCTGAGGAAGAACAAGACCCATATTTCCAGCTACAGGCTCAACAAAAATAGCTGCAATATCCTGGCCATGTTTTGCAAAGATTTCCCTGACCTGTTCTAAATTATTGTAATCAGCTAACAAGGTATTTGCTACAACCTCCTGGGGTACGCCTGGGGTTCCAGGAATACAGAGGGTGGCTGCGCCTGAACCGGCGCTGGCTAAAAAGGCATCCACGTGTCCATGATAACACCCTGTAAATTTAAGCACTAAGGAACGCCCTGTATACCCCCTTGATAGACGCAAGGCGCTCATAGTGGCTTCTGTGCCGGAATTAACCATACGCACCATATCAACACCGGGCAGAGCATCAACAATTAACCCGGCCAGATCTATTTCAGGCTGGCAGGGAGCGCCAAAACTCGTCCCCCTGTCTAATGCCTCATGCAGGGCCTTTTTCACCTTAGGGTGGTTGTGCCCCAGAAGCATGGGTCCCCAGGACATGACGTAATCGACCATCTTATGACCATCTTCAGAGTGAATATAGGCTCCGTTTGCCTTAGAAATAAAAAGTGGATCAGCGCCTACTCCGGCACAGGTTCTCACTGGACTGTTTACTCCACCAGGTATAATCTTCCTGGCTTGTTCAAAGAGATCTCCGGAAATTGTCATATACTCTCCAGTAAATTTTTTAAATTAAAGATTTGCCACTTAACAGCTTATAAAAAGGCCATATTTAATATAAAAACGCTCCATCCGGGCGGCCCGGAACCAAAACTATAAGTAACTTTAAATTACATTACCTCAACACGTTAGAGATTGCCACAGACGTCCTAACGCAAAACCTGTCATTGCGAGGGAGCGAAGCGACCGAAGCAATCTGTATGGCAAAACCGTAACATCTGAATTTATTACTTAAAAGCCTCTTAAAAATATTTCATGGATGTCTTTTTCAACTCTTCATTGCTGAAAAGCATCTCATACTGAGCTACCCCGGTTTCTACCCGCAATTCTTCCACTACACGTGCACAGTCATCTTTGGAACGACCATGGATCATGGTATAAAGGTTGTACGGCCAGTCAAGACAATTCTTCCTTTCATAACAATGGGATATTTCCGGCCTTCTGGCCATTATCCTGCCAACTTCCTCCACATCTTTATCCCCATCCACATACCAGGCCACCATGGCATTGAATCCATATCCTGCCTGTTGGTGGCGAAGAGTTGCCCCAAACCTGCGAATATGTCCGCCAGACTTTAATCTGCGCAAAAGAGAAAGGACTTCTTCTTCGCTGGCACCTGTCTGACGGGCAATATCAGCAAAAGGGGTCTCAGAGTCAGGCAGATCAGCCTGAACCACCCTTAAAATTTTTTTCTCCTGATCTGTAAACTTCATGGCAGCCATTATAATCTCCACAACTTGAAATATTCAATCACATAAAAACAGTTATAAAACTTGAAAAAATATCCTTAACCGTCAAGTCTTTTTTCTCTATACAGTTCAAGGGCATAACAACATGCTCTTATTTGCCGGATTTCCACAAACCAGATGGTTAAGAGTCCGGAGGAGACAAATATCCCCCTCGGGCGGATATTAGAAAGATCCCAGCCGGAAACGGTACAAGCCAGAAACTGTGAGCAGCAATTCCACTTCAAACGTCAAAGCGCCAACAAGCTGTTGTCATTTCTTTTGAGACTTGGGATGGGCCTGATCATAAATCCTGGTCACTTCATCCAGGTTAAGATGGGTGTAACGCTGGGTGGTGGAGACACGGCTGTGTCCCAGAAGCTCCTGGACACTCCTTAAATCCGCCCCGCCCTGGAGCATGTGCGTGGCAAAACTGTGTCTCAGTCCGTGGGGGCTGATGCTCTCAGGAAGTCCTGCAATCCTGGACAACCTGTCAATAATCCTGGATGCCTCTCTGCGGTTAAGTCTTTTCCCGCGCAGTCCCAGAAACAGGGCTTTTTCTCTAAGATCCGGGTTAAACGCGCTGCGCTGGAACATATACTGCTTTATGCGCTCAAGCCCGGGCTTAGTCAAGGGCGACAGCCGCTCTTTACGTCCCTTACCCATTACCCTCACTAATTTCTGGCCCTGATCAACATCGTCAAGGTCAAGATTAACAGCTTCGCTCACCCGAAGTCCTGAACCGTAAAGAAGCTCGGCCAGGGCCAGATCTCGCAGAGAGCGGGGAGATGGTTCAGAAGAAGAATCCACAAGAGACAGGGCCTGATCCACATTAAGAAACTCAGGCTGAGGCTTATCCTGTTTGGGATTGCGAACTCCCTGGCATGGGTTGGACTTGATTTTTCTATTTTTCAAAAGAAACCTGAAAAAGGAACGAAGAGATGAAAGTTTTCTGGCCATGGATGATTTGGATTGATCCAGATGATGCAGGCTTACCAGAAAAGAATGAATATCAGACCTCATAATCTCCAAAGGACGATCACAGGACTTACTTTCCCTCTTCAGAAAATTCTCAAACTGAAGCAGATCTGTTCCATAGGCAGAAATTGTCGCCTGAGAATAGCCCTTTTCAATGTCCAGATAAGCCAAAAAGAACTGAATTTCCTCAGGAAGATTTTCTTCGATCAAGGACATAGTTGCTTCCGGGATTTTTCTTGGCAATTTTCTTGAGATTCATGGCAATTTCCGAAGCCTCCCCGTAGTGGGTCAGCTCACCATCAATATTAAAAACAACAGCAATGGATACGCTCATCATGGGAAAATTGCGCACATTGCCCTGTCTGTCTTTAGAATGGATAAAACCCTGCTGGCGATCTTCCTGATCATAAAAATTCGGAACAATTTCATCAAAGTTACGGATAAGCATCTTACAGACATTTTCCGCATGATCAGGTGAAACAATAAATACAAAATCGTCTCCCCCAATATGCCCCACAAAAGATTCCATTCCTGCAAAGGCCCTGATGGTATTGACGATTACCCTGGCTGTCATCATCAGGATTTCATCCCCTATGGAAAAACCGTATTTATCATTATAAGATTTGAAATTATCCAGATCCGCATAAGCCAGGGCAAAATCCTGCTTACGGTCCATCATATCCTGAATCTTGTGAATTATTGAGGTATTGCCGGGCAATTTGGTCAAAGGACTGGCGTCAAGCTCCCAGGAAGCCCTGGCCATGACCAGATCAAGCCTTATCCTTGT
>PWPY01000317.1 GCA_003558575.1 Desulfonatronovibrio sp. | reverse complement strand
ACTTAAATATACTCCCTACCTTGTACCTGCGGACGTCTACAGACCTGCAGCCATTGACCAGCTCACAAGGCTTGGTCAGGAGCTGGACATGCCTGTCCACCCTTCAACATCTGAAGACAGTCCTGTGGATATCTGTGCCCAGGCTGTAAGTGTTGCTACCCAAAAGGCACATACAGCTGTGCTTCTGGATACTGCAGGAAGACTTCATGTTGATGAAAAGCTCATGAATGAGCTGGTCCAGATTAAGGAAAAATGCAGTCCTCATGAAATCCTCTTTGTAGCCGATGCCATGACTGGACAGGATGCGGTCAATGTCGCCCAGAAGTT
The DNA here is from genome assembly GCA_003558575.1 of Desulfonatronovibrio sp. Classification (GTDB taxonomy): domain Bacteria; phylum Desulfobacterota; class Desulfovibrionia; order Desulfovibrionales; family Desulfonatronovibrionaceae; genus Desulfonatronovibrio. The sequence continues at coordinate 9,163 of PWPY01000317.1, read as the reverse complement.
CAACGAGCTTTTAGATATTACCGGAATTATTTTGACCAAAATGGAGGGTGATGCCAGAGGCGGTGCTGCCCTTTCCATCAAGTCGGTGACCCAGAAACCCATCAAGTTTATTGGTACAGGTGAAAAACTCAGTGACCTGGAATTGTTTCATCCAGATAGAGTAGCTTCCAGAATTCTGGGTATGGGCGATATTCTGACCCTTATTGAAAAGGCTCAGTCTGACATTGGGGAGGATGAGGCCAAAGATCTGCAGGAAAAATTTCAAAAGGCCCAGTTTGACCTGGACGATTTTCGCAAACAGATGCGCAGACTCAAGAAAATGGGGTCCATTGAAGGCCTTTTGAAAATGATCCCGGGAATGGGTAAGGTCAAGGATAAGCTGAAAGATCTTAAAGTTCCTGAAAAAGAAATGGTTCGCATAGAAGCAATCATTAACTCTATGACACCGGCTGAAAGGCGAAATCCTAAAATTTTTAATGCTTCCAGAAAAAAACGCATTGCTGCTGGAAGCGGAACTACTGTTCAGGATGTCAACCAACTGCTGAACAATTTTGAACAGATGCAGAAAATGATGCAGAAAATGACAGGCAAAGGTGGAGGAAAAGGCATGCCTTCCATACCTGGAATGCCAGGAATGCCGGGATTGCCTGGAGCTGGAGCAGGAGGTAGCCAGCCGTCATCCAAAACGCGGGCCAAAGCCAAACGCAAAAAAATTAAACGTAAGAAAAAGAAAAAATAATTAGATGGACAAAACTGGATTTGAATTTACAATAAAAGCTTAATTCATTTTTAACAGTATTTTTAAAAGATACTCTCCCAGGCTATAGCAGCCTTAACACCATACTTGGTGAGGATTGATTTTTTATAATCCATCTGTTATCATACATAAATATATTATAAAAATGGGGGATTTAAAACATGGCATTGAGAATCAGACTGACAAGAATGGGCTCTAAAAAGAAGCCTTTTTATCGTATTGTTGCGCTGGACAGCAAAACCAGACGTGACGGCAGAGCTTTGGAATATCTGGGACACTACAACCCAATGAAAGAACCTGTTGAACTCAGTATCAACATGGAAAGGGTGCAGGCCTGGTTAGATCAGGGAGCCAAGCCTACAGATACTGTCCGCTCGCTCATGAAAAAAACTGCTTCCTGATTAATAATATTTCCAGCTTCCCAAGGACCGCAAAATCTCTCTTGAATTGCACTTACATCGGAGGTGATTATGTTGAAAGATTTGATCGAGTACATTGCCAAATCATTGGTTGACAACCCGGATCAAGTGGCGGTTTCAGAAATCGAAGGAGAACAGACTTCCGTGATCGAACTCAAAGTCGCTAAGGAAGATCTTGGAAAGGTAATAGGCAAGCAGGGACGCACTGCCAGAGCTATGCGGACCATTCTTGGTGCTGCGTCTACCAAGGCAAAGAAACGGGCAGTATTGGAAATTATAGAATAGCCTGAAAAATATGGCTGAAGCCCTTATTGATTGCGGCAGGGTTTTAAAGCCACACGGATTAAAGGGGGAGTTAGGCACAATCTGGTTTGCTGACTCCCCCTTGCTTTTATCTGGCCTGCCCCGCCTTTTTCTTGGCTTTCCAGGCTCAAAGCCAAAAATGTTTAATATTGTTTCCTGGAGAAAACATAAGGATAAGTACCTGATTATCCTTGATAAGATCCAGGGTAGAGACTCCGCCCAAACCTGGCAGGGCGCAGATATTTTTTTAAAACGCAAGTACATTCCTGAATTAGACGAGGATGAAACATACCTTTTTGAAATTCTTGGGTGCAGGGTCTACCTCCCTGATATGGCTTACCTTGGCATCGTTGATGAATTTCTGGATCATAACGGATCTGAAGTCTGGAGAATAATGACTGAAGCCGGCCAGGAAGTACTTTTTCCAGTCAATGAAGTTTTCATAAAAAGTATTGATGCGGAAAATAAAAAAATTATAATTGATCCTCCTGAAGGTTTGCTGGAGCTATACGGAATTGAGATATAAAGGAATAGCTATTATGCAAATCGCTTACATTTCTCACTCTGGTGTCAATTCCAAGTCCAAATTGAAATCAAAAGCATGATGCAAAAGAATCGATTCCGACTTGGATTGCTGAACTAATGGACCAGAGCTACCTATTAGAACTATATCCAAGAGTTGTGGAGAAGCAGTACAGACCAATTAACCTTAACCCTACCTGGTATCCCTTGTGCATTTTCATATCATAACCATACTTCCCGAATTTTTTGAGTCTCCCCTATCCTGTGGCCTCCTTGGCAAGGCTCTGGAAAAAAAAATCGTGGAAACATCCATTATATTCCCTAGAGACTTTACCAAAGACCGACACAGCACAGTTGATGACCGCCCTTATGGCGGGGGACCTGGCATGGTCATGATGGTTGATCCTTTGTACCAGGCAGTCAAAACCCTGCCTCAGGGATGTAGAAAAATTCTGCTCACCCCCAAGGGAAAACCTTTTAACCACGAAACAGCAGTCAGGTTGTCTCAGGAAAAAGATATAGCTTTAGTTTGCGGTAGATATGAAGGCATTGATGCCAGGTTAGAAGACCTGTGTGATTTTGAACATATTTCAGCAGGAGATTTTGTTCTCAATGGTGGAGAGTCTGCAGCCCTGTGTCTTATGGAGTCTGTTTCAAGATTTCTACCCGGATTCATGGGTAAAGAGGAGTCTGTGGGAGACGAAAGTTTTTCTAAGGGCCTTCTGGAATATCCTCACTACACAAGACCTGAAAATTATGAAAACCATAGTGTTCCCCAAGTCCTTCTTTCTGGAAACCATGGAAAAATTGCTCAGTGGAAAAGAGAATGCTCCCTGCAGTCTACTTTGAAATTCAGGCCCGAGCTTCTGGATGAAGCTGATCTGTCTGCTGAGGACATAAGTTTTTTAAAACAGATAGAACGCCCCAGACCTTCAAGAAACCTTTATATAACCCTTGTTCACTGGCCTGTAATGAATAAAAAAGGAAAAGAAGGCACAACTTCTTTGACAAACTTAGACATTCACGATATAGCACGCGTTTCCGAAACATTTGGGCTTGGTGGATATTATATCTGTACTCCCTTAAAAGACCAGCAGATTCTGGCTGAAAGGCTTGTTTCCCACTGGACTGCGGGTCCAGGTGGCAAGGGTAATCCAGACCGGGCCATGGCTTTGAGTACAATACAAATCTGTTCCTATCTTGAAGAAGCAGTTCAAAAGATTCAAGAACAGACCGGAATAAAGCCTCATATAGTTGCCACCAGTGCCAGTGGACCAGGTGATACAACTTTTGGGAGCATCCGCCGGAAATTACAGTCGCATCCAGTATTGATTGTACTGGGGACAGGCTACGGGTTGAGTCAGAGCGTTTTATCAAGAGCAGATGAAATTCTCAGGCCGGTATCGTACCTGAGTTCATTCAACCACCTGTCCGTGAGATCAGCGGCTTCTATTCTAATTGATCGATTAATTGGAGATTATTACTAATTCAGGAGATAAACAATGAATATCTTGCAGAAAATTGAAAGAGAACAGCTCAGAATGGATATCCCCAAATTCAAGGCAGGGGATACATTAAAGGTTCACGTGCGTATCATTGAGGGTGAAAAACAGCGTACTCAGGTTTTTCAGGGGACAGTACTCAGGGTTAAGCGTGGAACCACCAATTCCACATTTGTGGTCAGAAAGATTTCTGATGGAATCGGAGTAGAAAGGGTCTTCCCCCTTAATTCCCCTTTCATTGAAAAAATTGAAGTTCTGACTGAAGGAAAAGTCAGACAGGGTAGAATCTTCTATTTGCGCAAGCTCAGAGGCAAAGCCGCTCGCATTAAGACCAAGTCCAATTGGGACCGCCCTAACTAAAGCTCAAATTGCAGCAGATAACCCAAACTACATATTGACAGATAAGCATACCCTGTCAGTTTTGGTGTGACCATACCTCCCTCCAATAATGTTGAAGAACTCACAGCCGGTGTAGACGAGGCTGGCCGGGGATGCCTGGCCGGTCCCGTTGTAGCCGGAGCAGTTATTCTCCCCTTTAACTCACAGATATCAGGCTTAACTGACTCCAAAAAACTGTCTCCCTCCAAAAGGCTGCTCCTTGAATCTCAAATCAGGGAAAAGGCCCTTTGCTGGTCTCTTGGGCTCATCTGGCCACAGGAAATAGACCGTTTAAATATCCTGCATGCTACGCTGAAGGCTATGGTCAAAGCTGTACTCACCTTGAAGATCCCCCCTGATCAGATACTTATTGATGGCAACCAAAAAATTCCCCTGAAAATATCCCAGAAAACCGTTGTAGGTGGCGATGGACTGATACCGTGCATTTCTGCTGCATCCATACTTGCCAAAACCTTCAGGGATAGACTAATGAAGAGTCTTGAAAAGAAATATCCTGGCTACGGACTGGCCAGACATAAGGGTTACGGCACAAAAGATCACCTCTCAGCCTTGAGGCGTCTTGGGCCTGCTCCAATACACAGGATGACCTTCAGGGGTGTGCGACCCGTTTCAAGGGAGAAAACCTTGTGGCTGACAGCTGGCAAGACATTGGAAAATTCGGAGAACAGGTAGCTGGTTCTTACCTTTCAGAAAAGGGCTATAAAATCCTGGAGCGCAACTGGCGCTACCGCAGAGGAGAGCTGGATCTCGTCTGTCGCCAGGGAAAAGTAATCGTATTTGTGGAAGTAAAGACCAGATCAGCTCAGGGCCCGGCCCGGGCTGTGGAGAGTCTTGGCTATCAGCAGAAACAAAACCTTCTGCGGACGGCTAACCATTATCTTTGCATGGAAAGCCTCTGGGAAAATGAGTGTCGATTCGATTTCATCAGTGTGACCATTGGAAATCAGGTCAAGGTGGAGCATGTCCAAAACGCAATTGAATTCAGCCCTGTGGGTGGTAGCAACTCCCCTTGGCAACCTTGGTGACATATCCAAGAGAGCTATTTCCACCCTTAAAAAGGCCAGTATCATCTTTGCGGAAGATACCAGAAGGGCAGGCCAGCTGTTAGACAACCTGGAAATAAAAGGCCCAAGATTTTTAAGCCTGCACGAACATAATGAAGAACAACGCATCAAAACCGCCATTGAACAGGTTGAGGCAGGCAATGACTGCTGTTTGGTAAGTGATGCTGGTACGCCTTTAATGGCAGATCCAGGATACAGGTTAGTCAGGTCTTTCAGGCAAAAAAATCTGCCTGTAATTCCTGTACCAGGTCCTTGCGCACCCATAGCCGCTTTAATGGCTTCAGGAATTGCTCCTTATCCATTTACATTCCTGGGCTTTCTGCCCAGAAAACAGGGAGAGCTTGAATCTCTTTTTACAAAATGGAAGGATGTTCCAGGAACTTTGGTCTTCTTTGAGCGAAAAAACAGGGTAACCGCATCTCTAAGTGCAGCATTCAACATTCTTGGGCCGCGGGAATTATGTATAGCGAGGGAGCTGACCAAAAAATTTGAGGAGTTCATTCCAGGAACACTCGGTAAGACAACTATTAATTCAGATGGTCTCCTTGGTGAAATCACCATAATTATCGGCCCACCCTTAAAGGACAGTGCACCAACTGAAAAAGCTGATCTTCTGAAGGTTGTTGACCGGCATGTTCAGGAAGGTTGCAAACTTAAACAGGCAGCTAAGCTGGCAAGCCAGGAGTGCACCGGCTGGAACTCCAAGCAAATCTACAACCTGATGATTAACAAAGATAACTGATGTTTCCAGTAAGCCTTAAAGCCCTTTTCAAGTGTTTTTTGCGCTCTTACCTGACAGCAGGGGCCTTCAACACCAGAGGTATGCAGAATATCGGTCTTGCTTACGCTCTGGATCCAGGTCTCAAGGAAATCTATTCTGATGCGGGTAAGCTGCAGAAGGCCAGACGAAGACATATAAAGCTGTACAATACCCATCCCATATGGAACCCCCTGCTCATCGGGCTTTTTTTATCCTTAGAAAGAAAAATTGCCAGAGACCTTTTTCCGGCCCCGTCACTGCCAAAAGTGAAATCCACCCTTGTATTTACCCTGTCTGCCATTGGTGATTCTTTTTTCAGCGGCAGCCTGCTCATAACCTGGAGCTTGGTAAGTATTCTTCTGCTTTTTTCCGGTATGCACCATGCGGCTATAGGCATAAGCATTGTATTTTTAATGGGTGTGCAAATATTTAAAGTTTATACATTTTATATGGGACTGACCCAGGGACTTGTTTTTATAAACAATCTCAAAAAATGGAACCTTATCAACTGGGGCAGCAGGCTGAAAGTGTTCAACTGTTTGCTGGTCCTGGCATTTTGGCTTGTCATTTGGCCCTTTAACTGGCACATATATAGCTTTATTCTGATATCATTTACAGGTCTTGTTTTGACATATATGTACCGAAATATTGCGTGGACCCGGGAGCTTTTTCTGGTCTTCATTCTAAGCTTGCTGATGTTTGTTCCTGAGAGCCTTAACTGGATCAGGACATTTCTTTGATAAATTTTTTGTAACCATTTACCATAGTATTCACTTTTTACAGAGGTTTTGGAGGTTCGGCAAACTGGGCGTAAACTGTCTGAACGAGTTAGAGAGCGTTAATCAAAATCGTTACAGGACTAAATTTACTTCAAAGAGTGCAATATCCATTTTTGTCTTACAAAAGGATAGATAAAGATTTTGATTTACGCTTTCTTATGAGTGAGTTTTTACGACCCTGTTTGGCGAATTTCCAAAACCAGGAAATCATATACCTATAAAGTGGTGAACAGTTACAATTTTTTTGGTGAGCTAATTCTTAGACAAGTACTTACTTTCAAATTATGGTTAATACAGTGGATCAAAGCAATTTAGAGATAAAAATTCATCTTGATAATGAATACGGACTTCACGCCAGGCCTGCAGCTGTTCTCGCTAAGGAAGCCCAGAAATTTTCTTCAGAAATTCAGCTTTGCTTTGATGGAAGGGAGGTGGATGCTAAAAGCATACTCGACATCCTGACCCTGGCTGTTCCCCATGGAGGATCACTGAGTATTAGAGCCAGTGGTGCTGATGCTCGTGAGGCTGTCAAGCATATTAAAAAGCTGATCAACGGCAGATTTGAAGGAAATAAATGAATGGCTGAGCAAATACTTCGAGGCATTCCAGTCTCATCAGGAGTAGCCATAGGAAAGACCTATTTCCTTAATCGTGGCAGCAACACATCAATAGTTCGTATGGATATTGATCCTCAAGATGTTGCTGAAGAAAAGAACAGACTGCATAGTGCCTTTACTTCAGCCTTGGTGGAACTGGAAAAAATCAGTGAAAAAATCCCTGGTGAGCTCAAAGAGCAGGCAGCTATTATTGATTCCCATATAATGCTGCTTAAAGACAAAAAATTTCAGAGCGCTTCAAAAAAATATATCCAGGACAAGTTGATTAATGCTGAATGGGCTCTGGAAAAGGCAGTTTCTGACATTGAAAAGGCCTTCAGCAAAATTGAAGATGAATACATTCGCGAAAGGATTCACGATGTTCGCTTAGTAGCAGATAGAGTTAAAAAGCAACTGTACGGAAAACCATCAGACATCAAATCCTTTAAACAACGTATGATTCTGCTGGCCTCAGACCTTTCACCAGCTGACACCATAGAGCTTCAACTTGATAAAATAATGGCATTTGCCACCACTTCCGGGGGCAAGACTTCCCACGCTGGAATTATTGCCAGATCTTTGCAGATTCCTGCTATTGTAGGCATAGAGGGCCTGGCTGAAATTCAGGACGGGCAGTTCGTAATCCTTGATGGTTTTAACGGCAAAATCATTGTTGACCCAGGAGAGGAACAGTTAGCCCATTACACTGAACTTAAATACCAGTTTGAAAACTATCAGTCTCAAGTCAACAGAAACTGCTACCTTCCGGCTGAAACCATTGATGGTTATAAAGTAAAGGTTTCTGCCAACATTGAACTCTTTGAAGAGGTTGCAGCTGTTATAGACAATGGTGGCGAGGGAGTTGGTCTGTATCGCACTGAGTACAGTTACCTCAATCGTGACGATCTCCCTACTGAAGAAGAATTATTTGAAGAATACAGGGATTTATCGTCAATCATTTATCCTGAAAAAATAATCATCAGAACCTTAGACTTAGGGGCAGACAAAATTGCTACTCAATTTGGGCCCACTAGAGAAGCCAACCCCGCTCTTGGCTTACGGGCCATAAGGTTCTGCCGCAAGCATCCCGAACTGTTTAAGACCCAGCTCAGGGCAATACTTCGGGCCAGTGTCCTGGGTAATATCTCCATTATGTTTCCCATGATCTCGGGCCTGCAGGAACTTCTTGAAGTAAAAAAACTTTATTATCAGGTCAGAGGTGAGCTCAAATCTCAAGGTGTAAACTTTGATCCGTTTATGCCCATGGGAATAATGATTGAACTGCCCAGTGCCGTGCTCATCTCAGATATGTTAGCGAGGGAGGTGGACTTCTTCAGCATAGGAACCAATGACCTTATTCAGTATTCCCTGGGAATTGACAGAACCAACAAGCATGTATCCTATCTATACCAGCCCCTTCATCCAGCTATCTTAAGAAGTATAAAATATGTGGTTGATGCCGGCCATGAAGCAGGAATAGAAGTAAGCCTTTGTGGCGAAGTGGCATCTGATCCTTATTGTATCCCCATACTCATGGGTATGCAGATTGATTCCATCAGCCTGAACCCCCAGGCCATACCAGGCATTAAACGCATTATTCGACAGGCTACCATGGATGAATGCAAAAATCTCCTCAAGCGGGTGCTTGAAAGTGATGATGTCCAGGAAAGCAACCGATTGGTAAAGGAAATGATTTTTACCCGCTTTCCAGAAGAATTGATGTTTTATACATCTTTGATTGAAGACTGATCCAGGCTGATTACACCAGATAATACAACTACTTTAACGGACTCCATTATTCAAAGATGAAGGGATTTTTTAGACATATCGGGACAGTAACCATTTCAATGTTAAAAGAAATGGGACAGATAATGATGCTTTTTCTTGAAGCATTATTCTGGCTTTTTCGCCCTCCCTTCAGAGTCAGGCTTTTTGTCAAACAAATGGAATTTATTGGTGTAAATTCTTTGTTTGTGGTAATGCTGACCTCTCTTTTTACAGGTATGGTCCTGGCTCTTCAGACCTATTACGCGTTTAGAATGTTCTCAGCGGAAACCCTGGT
>PWPY01000200.1 GCA_003558575.1 Desulfonatronovibrio sp. | reverse complement strand
TTCACCATTTTTAAACATCTCAGAGGGATGACGCACTTTTTTGGTCCAAGACATGTCCGAGACATGAATCAGCCCATCAATTCCATCTTCAATACCTATAAAGAGACCAAACTCTGTGATATTTTTAATGGGAGCTTCAAGAATTGTTCCCTCCGGATACTTTTCAGCAACAACATCCCACGGGTTAGGGTTAACCTGCTTCATACCCAGAGATATACGCTTGCGTTCTGAATCAATGCCCAGAATGATAATTTCAACTTCGTCTCCGGGCTTAACCATCTGTGAAGGATGTCTAAGCTTTCTTGTCCAGGACATTTCAGAAATATGCACCAGACCTTCAACGCCGTCTCCAAGCTCTACAAAAGCACCATAATCTGCAAGGTTGGTTACCTTTCCGGTAAATTTTTCACCTTCAGGATATTTTGCATTGATATCTTCCCAGGGGTCAGCAACCACTTGTTTCAGACCCAGAGAAACTTTCTTTTCATCAGGATCAAAGCCAAGAACCTTGAGTTCCAGTTCATCGCCCACCTGAACCATTTCCTTGGGATGACGGATTCTTTTCCAGGACATATCTGTTATATGCAAGAGACCGTCCAGACCTCCAAGATCGATAAACACACCGTACTCTGTTACATTCTTGACCCTTCCGGTTACTGTCTGACCTTCCTCAATGGTATTAAGCAGCTCATCTCTCAATGATTCTCTTTCTTCTTCCAGGAGAACCCGGCGCGAAATTATAACATTGCTTCTGCGACGGTTTATCTTGAGTATTCTGAAATCATACTCCTGGTCCACAAGGGCATCCATATCCGGAACTGGCCTGAGATCCACATGGGAACCGGGAAGAAATGCTTCCAAACCATCTAAGTCTACATTATAACCACCCTTAATACGCTTGGTAATGCGGCCGGTAATGGTGGTTTCGTTTTCAAGAATATCTTCTAAGTCATCCAGAAGTTTTACTCTTTTGGCTTTTTCCCTGGATAGGGTAATAATGCCTTCTTTTTCATCCTTGTTGGTCACGAAGACGTCAATTTTATCGCCTTCTTTGACAGTTACGTTTCCGTCACTATCAGTAAATTCAGAAACTGGGATCTGGCCTTCTGATTTAAAGCACACATCTACCAGTATGTAGTCTTTTTCAACCTTGACCACTTCACCGGTAACAATTCCACCCTCCTGGACCTCACCAAAATCAGCATTGAGGTAATCCTCAAGGGCGGATTCAAAATCCAGCTCTGCTTCAAAGTTTTCATCTTCGAAATTCTCGTTCACATCAACATCGTTGTTTGTGTTTTGCATAAAAAATCCCCCTAACACACAAATAAATTTGTGCACAAATATCAGATACTTTTTACAATGACAACAAGAATAATGATTGTTTTAAAAATTTGATTGGGGGGATTAAGGCGGATAAAAAACTCTGTTTATTGCTGCAGGGCAACAAGATCATAATCTCTGGCTTCTTCAACCCGGGCTCTAATCATTTTACCAGGCTTGACATCTGGACCGCTGATATATGTAATTCCATCAATTTCAGGTGCTTGAAACCAGGTTCTACCTGTAAAAAGGCCTGGCCATTCAGGATGAGGACCGTCCACAAGAACTTCAATCAGTTCATTTTCAAAGGTCTTGAGCTTATCCCTGCTTACTTTCTTCTGAACCCTCATAATTTCATTAACCCTGTGTTTTTTTACTTCATCACTTACCTGGTCTACAAAACCCAAGGCTCTTGTCCCTTCCTCAGGGTAAAAAGGGAAAACTCCCAGATGGTCGAGCTTATTCTTCTTTACAAAGGATAATAGATGATCAAAATGCCCCTCTGTTTCTCCGGGATATCCGGCAATTAATGATGATCTTATGACTGCATCTGGAAAGACGTCTTTGATTATAGTAATAATTTTTTCTGGATTATCTTTAAAAGGCCGTCCCATATTCCGTAATATATCCGGATGTGAGTGCTGAAAAGGAACATCAAAATAAGGAATAAATGGGCCATCTATCCTGGCAATGGATTCAAGAAGATTTCTTTTCAATCCGGAAGGATACAGATAAAGGATACGCAGCCATTTCAATGAATCAACAGAACTCAGCTCTTTTACAAGGGCAGCAAGGCCGTTTTTTTCTCCAAGATCACGACCATAAGCAGTGCTGTCCTGGGCCACAAGCACCAGTTCCCTGATTCCAGAATCCGTAAGCAAACTGGCTTCCGCTGTGATCTCGTCTATGGTCCTGGATTTGAGTTTTCCCCGGATTGAAGGAATCGTACAGAAAGAACACCTGTTGTTGCAACCCTCACTGATTTTCAAATAAGCATAACTGCGGGGGGTGCTGATTTTTCTGCCTACCGTCAGGGCCTCATGCTGATTTAAACCCAGTTTTTGAAAAATGAGATAAGGCAGGCGTGACTGCTCACTTATGGAACAATATATATCAGCTTCTGGAATCTGTGCTCCAAGACCGGCTCCATACCTGGATACAAGACATCCAGTCACTACAAGCAGTGGTTTTTTATCTAAATCCTTGATTTCTTCATGGGCTGAAAAGATTACATCTAAAGACTCTTCCACTGCAGGCTTGATGAATGAACAGGTATTGATGATAACTACCTGACTGAAAGAAATATCCTCTACCGCTTCATATATTTCCCCCAGGCCTCCCAGGATTTTTTCTGTATCAACAAGATTCTTGGGACATCCCAAGCTCCTGGTATAGACTCTAATTCTGTCCATAACCTATCTGCTGACCTATCAATTGATAGTTGTGAGCTGTCATCTTAAAATGTCCTTTTATCCACAACAGGAACGACCTTGTCTCCCTCAAAAACCATGCTCCTTAGCTCCACAAGCCTGACCTCAAAGAAAACTCCAAGCTCCATAGCAAGACGCTGTTTGACCCCTTCAATAAATCTCTGCTGTTCCTTGATTTTATCAGGGATTAGAACATCTGCTTCCATTAGGACTGTTGCCTTGTCCAGACTGCCTTCACGTTCCAGTACAATCTGATAATTGGGGGTCCTGCCTTCAGTGTCTGACAGAATCATACTTATTTGCTCAGGAAAGACGTTTACACCTTGAATGATAAGCATATCATCACAACGTCCTGTTATGCGCTGCATCCTGACAAAGGTTCTTCCACAGGGACATGGATCATAAATAAGGCGTGTCAGATCACCTGTTCTAAAGCGGATAAGAGGCAGGGCTTCCTTGGTCAAAGTGGTTATTACCAGTTCTCCGACCTGCCCTGGTTCAACAGGTTTCAGAGTTTTGGGATCAATAACTTCGGGAAGGAAATGGTCTTCATTAACATGCATGCCTTTTCTTTCCAGACATTCTCCAGCAACACCCGGGCCCATTATCTCACTCAGTCCGTAATTATCCGCTGCTGTTATTTTAAGTCTGTCCTGAATTTCAATCCTTGTTTCTTCAGACCAGGCTTCTTCCCCCAAAAGTCCGGTTCTGAGGGACAGGGCGTTGATATTAATTCCTTTTTCTTCCATTCTGTCAGCAAGATAAAGGGCATAACTCGGCAGACAGACCAGGGTTGTAACATTATAATCTTGAATTATGCTGATCTGACGATTGGTATTGCCACTTGAAGCTGGCACAACAGTGGCACCGAGCTCTTCAGCTCCGTAATGGATACCAAAACCACTTGTGGAAAGCCCGTAATTGTAAGCCACCTGAATCACATCATCTTTAGTCACTCCTCCAGCCATGAGTACTCTGGCTGCAAGCTTAGACCAGCGATGGATATCATTGATAGTATATCCAACAACTACTGATTTGCCCCTTAATCCATAGGTCCCGTGAAGGCGGACCACCTCCCGCAGGGGAACAGCAAAAAGACCGTAAGGCGCGTGCTCTGCCAGATCATTCTTAGTAGTTAAAGGCAGATTGACCAAATCATAAAGGGATTCAAAGTCATAGGGATCAATCTTTAATTCCTCAAATTTCTTACGGTAAAAAGGTACGTTTTTGGATATTCTGGTAAGAGCAGCCTGCAGCCTTTCCAGTTTGAGCTGCTCCAGACTTTCTCGGTTCATGCACTCATATTTTGGTTCAAAATACATGGATCATACTCCCTTAGCGGCGAACTTTGCTGCAACCCTATCCGTTAATAAAAAATCAATTAATCAGATGCATCTCTGCCCAGATACGCCCGCTGAACATCATTATTCTGGGCAAGCTCCTGAGATGTTCCCTGAACAATTACCCGTCCTGTCTCCAGGACGTAACCGCGATCAGAAATCTTCAAGGCGCTTCTGGCATTTTGTTCCACGAGAAGTACAGTAACACCAAGTTCATCCCTGAGCTTGCCAATATGCCTGAAAATCATCTGGGAAACTGCAGGGGCAAGCCCCATGCTGGGTTCATCGAGAAGCAGAAGCCTGGGTTTGGCCATCAATGCCCTGCCTATGGCCAGCATCTGCTGCTCTCCGCCTGAAAGAGTTCCTGCAGGCTGGTCTTTGCGCTGACCCAAAACAGGGAACATGGCATAAATATCATCAATATCCCCTGCTATGGCTTTGGACTTTCCAAAGCTGTAGCGATGATATGAGCCAAGAAGAAGATTGTCCTCTACGGATAATGGTTTGAAAACCAGCCTTCTTTCAGGAACCTGAGATATTCCTGAACTTACTATTTTTTCAGGTTTCTGCCTGGTTATCTGAGAACCGTCAAAAATCACTTCACCACTTCTGGCCCGGATAAGCCCGGAAACGGTACTGAGCAGCGTGGTCTTTCCAGCGCCGTTACCTCCAATCAAGGCTACTATCTCTCCCTGATCAACATGAAGAGAAACCTTTTTTACAGCATGGACATTGCCATAGAAAACATCAATATTTTTAATTACCAGCATTTATCTTTTTAATTTGTCTTGTTGCTAATCATCACTGCCTAAGTAGGCCTTGATAACCTCTGGGTTTTTCTGAATCTCACCAGGTGTCCCCCTGGCTATGACCTGTCCAAAATTAAGAACAGTAATATCATCACTGATGCTCATGACCAGCTCCATATCATGCTCCACCAGTACAATAGTTATCTTGAGCTCATCTCTTACTGCTGCTATTACCCTGCCCAGAGAACTGGTTTCTTTGGGATTGAGGCCTGCTGCAGGTTCATCCAGAAGCAGAAGAACAGGATCTCCGCAAATGGCCCGGGCCAACTCCAGAAGACGCTGCTTTCCATAAGGCAGATCCACAGCATTCTTATTCCAATCATCTTCAAGACCTACAAACCTGAGTTTTTCCATGGCAGCTTCGCGACATTTTTTTTCCTGGGAAAAATACCTGGGTGTTTTGAAAATACTGTCTAACACGGAATATTTATACAGGTTATGGGCTCCAGTCATGACATTTTCAAGCACTGTCATATGAGAAAACACCTCAAGATTTTGAAATGTCCTGACCATGCCCTTCTGAGAACGAATGTGGGGCTGGGCCTCTGATAAATCATCAAGCCGGAAAAATATACTGCCTTCTGTCTGGGCAACCATTCCAGTGATCACGTTGAGCAAAGTAGTCTTTCCAGCTCCGTTTGGTCCTATAAGGGCAGCAATGGTCCCTTCCTGAACATCCATGCTGACATCACTTAAAGCCATAACTCCACCAAAACGCACATAAACATCACTGCATTTGAGTAAAGATGTACCATTATTCATTTCTGCCTCCGCCCCTGGAAAACATACCCATAACAAATCCAGACAGCTTTCCTATTCCACCAACAATACCTTGGGGCATGAACATCATGCACAGAATCAGAATCAAACCGTAAAGTATGGTTTCAAGCTCTTCGTATATACGCAGAAATTCAGGCATGGATGTCAAAAACAAGGCTCCAATGACTCCTCCCCACACACTGGACATTCCTCCGAGAACCGCCATGACAATGAGCTTGATGGAAAAATGAAAATCAAATGACGAAGGGGCTACAAAACTAAGATAATGAGCGTACAGACCTCCTGCTGTAGCAGCAAAAACTGCAGAGAGGACAAAAACAAAAAGTTTGAATCTGGCCACATTTATTCCCATGACCATGGCTGCATTTTCACTGGAATGAATAGCCTTGAGTGCCCTTCCGGCTCTGGAATTAATGATATTAAGGGAGATGATTATTACAAAGGTAAGTATTATTGCGACCAGATAATAATATGCCAGATCAGAGTAAAAATCATACCCCAGGATATTGAACCTGGGGATACCCACAAACCCTGAAGGCCCCCCTGTAAGGGTAATAGTCTCGTTGAGAAAAATATAGACAATAAGTCCAAAACCCAGGGTAGCCATGGCCAGAGAAAGGGCTTTTAGTTTTAAAGCGGGAATACCGATAATCACTGCAACTACAGATGAAAGAGCTATACCGCTGAAAATGCCTGTGCCCACAGACAGGCCATAATTAGTAGTTAAAATGGCTGAAGTATAGGCTGAAATACCAAAGAAAGCTGCGTGACCAATGGATATCTGGCCAGCATAGCCCAGAAGAAGATTAAGCCCCACTACGCCAATGGCTGTGATGCCTGACAGGATAAGTATGCTCAGATAGTAATCATTGGTCAGCATCCAGGGAAAACCAAATGTTATTACCACAAAAATCAAAAAAGAAAATATGCCTTTTTTTCCTTCCATCTTAGACCCTCTCAATTTCGGCCTTGCCGAATATGCCTGAGGGTTTAACAAATAAAATGGCCAGGAGGATAATAAAAGCAAAGGCATCCTTAAAAGCTGAGGATATATAACCTGCGCCCAGGGCCTCCAGAACACCAATTATCAGCCCTCCTGCGGCAGCACCAAAGGGATTGCCCAGCCCGCCCAGAATACAGGCGGCAAAACCTTTAAGCCCAAGCAAAATCCCTACATCATAAGATGTCATGGTTATCGGGGCCAGAATAACTCCCCCAATGGATCCTACCAGAGCGGAAATGGCAAAAGACAGCATGACCATTCTATCCACACTGATACCCACGAGATGGGCTGCCTTCTGTTCAAAGGAACATGCGAGCATGGCCTTGCCAAATATGGTCTTGTTAAAAAAAATCCTCAGCCCAACAAGAACAAACATGGTAATAGTTAGAATCCACAAACTCTGGGGAATAATTGTGGCTCCGAAAAAATTCAGGGATTCTGTACCCATAAACGGGGGAAGGGCAAAAGTGTCTTTACCCAGGAAAAGCATTACCAGTCCCCGGATAAAGATGGATACGCCAATGGTGATGAGAATTATATTTATGACATTTGCACCCTGAACAGGACGAATAACCAACCTCTCCATGACCACTCCAGCCAGGGTGGTGCAGGTCACTGCCAGAACAATTGCCGGAAAAAGCCCGGCTCCCATGGCACTCAGAAAAAAAACCGAGAGCATACCGCCCATCATAACAAACTCACCCTGGGCAAAATTTATTACTCTGGTGGCATTAAATATAATGGTAAAGCCAAGGGCTGTGAGACCATAGGTGCTGCCAATGGTCAAACCGGATATCAAATATTGAAGAAAACTGCCTAAATCCATATTCTTAAGTTCAAAAGCCTGCTGAAAGACTACAGGCTTTTTTATGCTCCTGTGATATTATTCAGGTAAATATTCACCATTCACTGCTTATGGCTTACACCAAGAGACTGGAGCCTGTCCGGGTTTCCAAAGACTGCATTGCTTGACCGGCAACGGCTCCGCTCTGCAAAACCAGTATTTATTTTGCTAAATCGCAAGAAGACTGGTTCTGTATTACGGAGCCGCTACAGGGAGCTTTGCAGACATTATAAACCCGGACAGGCTCCAGGATAAAAAATGACAAACAGCTGTTTACTCAGATACTATTTTCCAATCCTGATCTTCAATGACCGCCATGACAAAAGAGGACTCATCAAGTCCATTGTGATCCTCAGGAGAAAGATTAAAAATCCCTCCAGTACCAACAAATCCTTGAATTTTTTCTAAGTTATCCCTGATACTTTTGGGTTCAGCTGATTCGCCCTTTTCTATGGCTTCTTTGATAAGCATAAGGGCATCCCAGGCATAGCCTCCAAAGGAAGACACAGGGGCATTAAACCTTTCTTCATACTGTGAAATATAGTCAAGGAGAAGGCCTTTCTGAGGATGATCATCAGGAATCTGTTCAGCCACCGCGAGTCTTCCCAGAGGAAGGAGCAACCCTTCAGCTGCGCTTCCGGCCAACTCAATAAATCTTCTCGAGGCAACTCCATGACTCATATACAGAGGAATATCAAGTCTTAATTGCTGTCTGTTCCTGGCAATAACTGCTGGACCGGGGTTGGTTCCCCAGCAGATGATGGCATCAGGACTCTGATTTCTGATCCTGGTAAGCTGTGAAGTCATATCGGTATCCCTGGGACCAAATATCTCATCAGCAACCAGATTAAAGCCCATTTCAGGCACCAGCTCTCTTAAAACTTCGCGTCCAGCCTGCCCAAAACCATCGGATACTGTAAGAATGGCAACATTCTGGTACCCCTGAGCCTTGGCATGTTTAAGAATTCTGGTTACCGCATGTCTGTCGGACTGGGGTGTTTTGAAAATCCAGGGATTAACAGGATTAACTATCCTTTCAGCAGCCGCCATGGATACAAGGGGAATCTGAGCCCTGGTAAAGTTACTCATGATAGCCAGGGTGTTACCCGAGGTAGTACCTCCAATTCCAGCCTGAACCCTGTCCCTTCTGATGAGCCTGTCAGCTGCCAGGACTGCCTTGTTTACTTCAGTTTCATCATCATAGATAATTATTTCCAGTTTTTTACCCATGATCCCGCCTGAAGCGTTGATCTGGTCTTCAAGCATAACCAGGGTATTTCTCTCAGGCTCTCCCAGAAAGGAAGCCGGACCTGTAACCGAAGCCACAACCCCGATTTTGATGCTGTCACCCGCATAAACATTTCCCGCGGTAAAAACTACAAACATAGCCAACAAAGACATTAAAATCTTTTTCATTTGTTCTCCCCTTTTTCTGCAAAACATCACTGGATTTTGACCTTTAATTTTTTAAATTGTAATAAATTGATGAACCCTACAAAAACGACCAAAGGAGTAATTTATCCAGTAAAAGGATTCTCGGCAGGATACTGTCTACGGATAGGACTCTGGTAAGATCAAAATATCCTTGCCTATCAGCCTAAAATTGCATAAAATTTTTTTTCGCTTTCAAAAACAAGGGATACTCCAAATTATCTAAGCCCCGTTTCATACTATCCTTATTGTAGGCCGTTCACTAACATATAATCAAGTCCCAAAAGGTGAATCATGAACTGGACACACAAGGACCTTCTGGATATTGAATCCTTGTCTGATGACGAAATTAAGCATATCTTTGACACTTCCTCCAGATTCATTGAAATCAACTCCCGCAGTATAAAAAAAGTTCCCATTCTCAAAGGAAAGAGCGTAGTCCTTTTTTTTGCTGAACCATCTACCCGGACTAAAACATCCTTTGACATGGCTGCCAAGAGGCTGTCCGCAGACAGCTTTTCCCTGGCAACCACGGGAAGCAGTCTTCAAAAAGGTGAAAGTCTGAGGGACACAGTCCTGACCTTGGAGGCCATGAAACCCGAT